>NZ_JASCON010000049.1:0-38367 GCF_029959585.1 Pseudomonas sp. PS02302 | reverse complement strand
GCCCGCCAGGTGGCGCGCGGAAATGGCGTGCTGGGCGGGGGGCGCGGTTTCGCACTGGACGCCGACCGCGCCCGCCCCGGCCAGCTGGCCATCCTCGACATCCTCAGGAACGCCGCCGAACTCTATCCGGCCCTCACCGGCGCCCAGGCGATCCGCACCTGGAGCGGCGTCGAGGGCTATCTGCCGGATCACCAGCCGGTACTCGGCCCCAGTCTTACCACCCCCGGCCTGCTGCACGGCTTCGGCTTTGCCGGCGCGGGCTTCCAGATCGGGCCGGCGGCTGGCGAAGCCCTGGCCGAGTGCATCCTGCAGGGCGCCCCCCGGCACAGCCTGCAAGCCTTTTCCATCGCCCGTTTCCCTTCCCAGCCCAGGAGTTCCCAATCATGCGCCTGACCCCCGCCCTGCTCGTGGCCCTCGCCGGCCTGCCCCTGGCCGCCGTGGCCGAACCGACGCTCTACCTCGGCATGAACGGCGGCACCATGGAGCGCCTCTATGCCGACAGCGTGCTGCCCGCCTTCGAGAAGGCGCACAACGTCAAGGTGGTGATCGTGCCCGGCACCTCGGCGGACATCCTCGCCAAGGTCCAGGCCAGTCCGCAGAAGCCGCCGATCCACGTGATGTTTCTCGACGACGGCATCATGTACCGCGCCATCGGGATGAATCTGTGCAGCCCGCTCAAGCCCAGCGCGAGCCTGGCGCAGATCCCTGACAAGGCCAAGATCAAGGACCAGGCGGCCGCCGTCAGCCTGGGCGTGACAGGGCTTGCCTACAACAGCCGGCTGTTCAAGGAAAAAGGCTGGGCGGCGCCGACCTCCTGGGCGGATCTCGCCGATCCCAAGTACAAGGGCAAGGTGGTGTTCCAGTCGCTGTCCTCGTCCACCTTCGGCCTGCACGGCTTCCTGATGTTCAACCGACTCAAGGGCGGCACCGAGCAGGACGTCGACCCCGGCTTCAAGGCCTGGCCCACCACCGTCGGCCCCAATGTGCTGGAGTACATCCCCAGTTCGGCCAAGCTCTCGGAGATGGTGCAGACCGACGAGGCGGCGCTGTTCCCGCTCACGCCCACCCAGGTCACCGCGCTCAAGCTCAAGGGCATCCCGGTGGAATACGCGCCGCCCAAGGAAGGCGCCGTGGTGCTCAACGTCGCCGAATGCGTGACCGCCAACAACGACCAGCCGGAGCTGGCCCAGCAGCTGGCGGAATACCTGCTGACGCCCGAAGCCCAGGCGCCGGCGCTGGAACTGGGCGACCAGATCCCGTCCAATCCCAACACCCCCACCACCGACAAGACCCGCGGCCAGGTGGACGCCATGCAGAACTACCTGAAGACCGCCGTGACCATCGACTGGGACGAGGTCAACAAGGTACGGCCGCAGTGGAACGCCCGCTGGAACCGGCAGGTGGAACGCTAGTCGCTCGAACAGCGCAAACGCACCGCTGGATGTCGACCCTGGACAACTCCGGTCCGGGGCGACCCCTCACCCTTGGCGGCTTCCATCACCAGGAGAGCCGCCATGGCCAACCCGCCCATCACCGTTCTGCGCGACACCCAACCCCTGCCCGTGGTCGATGCCTGCAAATGGGAGCGCATCGAGGGTGAACCCCATACCGTCAACCTCAATGCCTACACCTCCGATGACGGCAGCAAGATCATGGGCACCTGGATCTGCACCCCCGGCAAGTGGCGCGTCGACTACGTGAAGTGGGAGTACTGCCACTTCCAGGAGGGCTACTGCATCATCACCCCCGATGGCCAGGAACCCATTCACCTCAAGGCCGGCGACATCTTCGTCGTCGAACCCGGCATGAAGGGCACCTGGGAAGTGGTCGAGACGGTGCGCAAGTATTTCGTCTTCGCCTGAGCTGAGGACAGCGACTGCCGGTTACGCCGGCGCGCTGCCAGGGCGTGGCATCATTCGCATAGCAGGTCCAGGTCGGGCGTGTGGCCAGGCGTTCGAGATAGGCCTCGATCGCCGGTGCCGCGAAGCGTTCCAGCAGGGTGCTGCGCTAGGCAGGCCCAGAGCGATGCCGGCCAGGCCGAAGCCTTTGCCAGCCACCTAGGGGCCACGCCAGCTCACCTTGCTTCGAACTAAACTCATCGCCCAGCGCCTGATGAGCTCCGTGATCTCAAGGAGCGGCGCGACGGTCGGCCAGCCCGGACCGCCGGACTGGTCGTCTGCCACCAGCGCCCAGGTACCGCCAGCGTCGCGATATTCGTAACGCTAGAGGATGAGTTCGGGATGGTGAATGTGGCGGTTTGGCGAATCCTGACGGAGCGTCAGCGACCGGAGTTAGTAGCGTCCCAGTAGATGCGTGTGGATGGCACCCTCGGTACAAGAGACGGTGTGCTGCATGAGAGGGCAGGTCGGCTGGAGGATGCAAGCGAGCTCCTACAGAGCCCGGATCTGTCAAGTCTCGACTTGCCCTGAGCGTACCCGCTATGCGCCCGCGTGGTGCAGCATGTCACTCAACTGCGTTGGAACGTCTATGAAAGCTCCACGAGCGCTACTGCCAGACATTGCCTCGGAACGAGCTGGTTGTATCCGCTGCTTGCTGTCTGCAGCCGGGACGAGACAAGCCTGGTGCAAGGCGACCATCTACCAATTCCTCTGCCAATTGCCGTCATTCCAGCACCCGTGTAGACAAATATTTCACAGCATGTCGGCGATCATGTGCCGTTAGGGACACAGCTCTAGTAGTTCTGAGAAAATGGCACGGGAGGTGCCTATGTCCAGAAAGAGCACAGCTTACGTTGGTTGGATGCTTTTCTGTCTGATGGCAGGCGCGCTGGGCGTCGTCGCCCTCTCATTTTTGTTGTTCGATCTTTTCTGAGGGCAATGCTCGATGAAGGTCGACCCATGTTCAAAACAGTACAGATACTGCTCAATCGGAAGATTGCCAATCACCTCAACGCGTTGCCAGCAGCAAATGTAGGCGCCGCCGTGACCAAGGTGATGAGCGATCCGATCGTACGCACGGGTATCGTCAAGACGCTCGAAGCTCACCCTGCAAAATCGCTCCCTACGAAAAAGCGCATGTGGCTCGCATGATGAAGGATTCAAGCAGGCCTGGAAATGATCATGGATCTATGACCCCAAAGGATACGAATTTCCTAGCTCAGCAACTTGCTGCCCTTAACCGTCCCCTGTAGTCCGTCAGTGAGTTCAAAGGGGAGGCGGCAACTTTCACACTGGCAGATCCGTGGAGGCCAATGCGACCGAATAGAAGGCTTAACAAAGCATTGGTGAGCGATACGCGACTCGCTTGCGTAATCATCAGAGACACGGCCTACGCAATTTGAGCGCCAAGATCACCAGTACGGCCATTTTTCAGACGAATAGAAGCACCTCTCATGAGAGATCGCCAGTTGATCAAGAATCACTGACATACCAAGCGTTTCAGCCGGTAAGTTCACATACTTCAAGCAACCGGTCGACCTCCTAGGGTTTTGCTAGAAGCGTCACTCTGGACAACTGCTGAATTGGCCCATCGAAATATCCGGAAGAAATGACTATCCGAAGGTCTGGCTGTAGCCGTCGTGCCTGATAGGCAAGATCTAGTCCAGTCATCGCGCCAGGCATTTTGACATCGGTAAAAAGCAGGTTTAGCCGATGACCAGTGCGCTGCAGATAGTCGTACGCAGCGTCAGCGGTAGCGAAGCAGACCACTTCGCAACCATGCTCTTCGAAAATCTCGCGTAGCATGTCCAAAAGCAGCTCTTCATCTTCAGCGATCAAAACTTGGCCTTTCACTTGCTTATCTCATAGCGGCGCCTGGTATCCAAACGACTCTGTTATCTCGTCATATCTCCCGCTTGTACGACGAAAAGCACGGCGTACAAGATTCGTACAACATGATGAGCTGCCTTCGATCGCGCGCACCTCCAGGCTGAGACAGATCCTCACGAAGCCATACCCGCCCACAGCGTCGGTAAGTGCACAGCTTTCACCCTCAACCGACATATTCACCACTGTGAGGCTATGTTTTGGGATGGGCAGAAAAGCTCAACCTCATTAGGGCTGTAGCACCGTCACAGCCTTATGTTGGTTTTCCGTGGGATAGATTGTCGTTTAACGCTAACGGGCCTAGCCTGCGAGCCAGCGTATGCCAGGTTCAGAACGTGCCATGGGTTGGTGCGACTTGCTCATGAAGCATGAGACATCCGCTCAAGCGCCAACCTGACCGGAGCCTCTAAGGGTCAGCAGCTCAAAAACTCTCGATTCCAGCATCGACTGGCATGACTATCCCCGTGATGCCCGTCGAGGCCGACGAGCAAAGGAAATATGCGGCTTCTGCGACTTCCGTAGCCGTTACGAGCCGTCGAAGTGCATTGTTATCCGCCATAGATTGCAACGCCATTCGCTCAGCCTCCCGATCATGTCCGGTTCGCGCCGCCACCCTATCGCGCAACGCTGTCGTGGCTACCGGCCCAGGTGCTATAGCGTTGACCCGTACCCCATGAGGTCCTAGGTCTCGACATGCCGCACGCATGATACCGAGCACGGCGTGCTTGGAGGCGCTGTAGGCCATCTGCTGACCATGTGCGAATCGCCCGTTAACAGAAGACATAAGCAGCGCAACCCCTTGGCTAGCTTTCAACGCCTCAGCAGCTGCCGCGAGAGTGAAAGCTACGCCACGAACGTTGATCGCTTGCGTCTTTTCCCACTCATCAACCTGGAGCTCCCCGGTACTCCGCCATGGAGGTACCCAACCGGCGTTGGCGACACAGATATCAAGTCGTCCACTCTGCGAGAGAACCTTCTCTACCGCACCGTGCAGATCGTCCAATCGCGTGACATCGCAACCCACGAAGTCTGGAGAATCTTCCATGGTCTGGCCTGGCAGATCGGCACAATAGACACGTAGGCCCGCTTGCCGGAAACGGTCAGCGATCGCAAGGCCCAAGCCCCCTGCGCCGCCGGTAATTAGCGCTACTTCTTCACGCATGGAAGCTCCCGACGGTCATCAGTGACAAAGGAACGGTCTGTAGTCGATATCCAGCGGCACAGGTTTGTCCTGCACCAGGCTTGCGATGATCCGAGCGATGATCGGGCCTGCAGTGAAACCCATCCACGGAAAGAAATTCATAAAGAAACCCGGTGAATTGGGTACCTCACCCAGAATCGGCCGCCAGTCATCGGTGCCATTCACCACAGCAGCCCATGTCCGGATAACTCGCAGTGGCCCCAGCGCAGGTACCGTTTGCAAGGCCAGCGCCATGTTCTGCGCCAATGAATCCGGATCGGTGACGGGATGCCCTCGGCCATGCCATCGTGCTGGCCACCCTCCCCCGATCAGTACTGAGCCGATCGCATTTTGCTTAAGGGTGAGCTTCTCCCCAGCCGAATAGACCAGGTGGGGAATCAAAGGGCCCGTCTGCTCAGTCACAGCTACCTGGATCGCGAATCCCTGGACATCAGTTTGTATGCCCACCATTGCTGCAATGCGGCCGGCATCGGCGCCCGCAGCATTCACTACGCGTTTAGCAAGCAGAACCTCACTCGCGAGTAGCACTCGGTAGTGGTCGTGAGCGCGCTCTACGCCTAAAACCTCGCAATGCCTGCGAAAATGCACGCCCAAACGCCTAGCGGCATCTGCATAGGCCAGGGTCGCTTTCAAGGGACTGGCTTTACCCTCTATAGGGCAAAACGCCCCACCGATTACCCTGTCTGAAAGATAGGGTGCGAGCTGGCGGATGTCGTGCTGGTCGAGAAGACTGACTTCCAAGCCGTGGCTCCGCTCCAGCAAGGCTTTGGCCTCAATTTCACGCAGCTGTTCTTCGGATGTCCCTACCAGCAATCCGCCCTTGGTGGAGACCTCGAGATCGACCCCCAATTCGCCAGGCAATTCGTGCCACATCTCGATTGAACGAGCCATCAGCGCGATGCTGGGTGCAAACCGCTGAGCCCAGGCTGGCCCCTTGTTTACGAAAGGATCATGAGGGATCTGCGCATGCAGGCTGCCTGCGTTGGAGCCTGACGCCTGAGTATTCAATTCGCTGCGCTCAAGCACGAGAACATCGACCCCATCCTTGGCCAGGTAGTAGGCTGTCGCGCATCCGGCCAGACCTCCGCCGATAACGATTACATCGGCCATGGAAAAACCTTCAAATGATCGATCATGCGGTCTTCTCCTCTGCGCGCGCCTGCCGGCGCGCCAGAAAAAAACCATGGGCCTGCGGTAGCAAATCGTGAGCGTCCGCCACACCCAGTTCCAGGGCGGCGTGATAAGCGAAGCTTGGATCATCAAGAAGGGCTCGCCCTAATGCCACAAGATCAGCGGCCCCACTGGCGATCACTTCTTCAGCCTGTTGCGCGTTAGTGATCAACCCCACAGCCATGGTGGCGACCTTGGCTTCAGCGCGAATGCGCGCCGCGAAAGGCACTTGATGGCCAGGCGTTGCCACCGTCGCAGAACGAGCCACTGGGCCAAGAATTCCACCAGATGAGCAATCCATCAGGTCGACCCCCTCATCCGCTAGCAGGCGCGCAAGCTGGACCGTGTCGTCTAGCGTGATACCGCGGTCGTCATCGTCAACACAGGAAGCGCGATACCAGACGGGCATATCAGCGGGTATCGCCTTGCGTACGGCTTGCACGATCTCAAGCGCCAGCCGTGCCCGACCGGCGAAATCAACCCCATAAGCGTCTACTCGCTTGTTAGCCAAAGGCGAGAAGAACTCATGAATCAGATAACCATGCGCCCCGTGAATTTCGATGAAGTCCAGCCCCGCCTCGACTGCTCGAGTGGCTGCCGCGGCGAATGCCGCTACAACCTGCTCGATATCTTCAAGGCTTGCTGCCTTGGGAGTTGGCCAGCCGGCGTTATGCGCCAGTGCAGAAGGGGCCAGTGTCGACCAAGCTGATGTCGCGCTATCCATTCCCAAGGGACCGCTACCCAACCAGGGTACTGCGGAGCTGGCCTTGCGACCGGCATGACCCAGTTGCACACCCAAGGGTATGCCTTGCTGGTGATACAGATCCCCCAACCGCCGAAGTCCAAGGATCTGATCGTCGCTCCAAATCCCCAGGCAGCCAGGACTGATACGCCCTTCACGCGTCACCGCGGTGGCTTCGAGCGATGCCCCTCCTATGCCGCCCAGCGCGAAACGAGCGTGATGCGCGTAATGCCAGTCGTTAACTAGACCTTCGGTAGCCTGGTACTGGCACATCGGGGACACTACGAGCCGATTGCGAAACCTTACGCCTCGGCAGTCGAATGCAGTGAATAGCTGGGAAGGGTTCATGCCGGCTCCTTACTTACTTGGCTGCTTGGGCGGCAACGTAGCTATTGAGGTCGTCCAGGATGCTGACGATCCGCGCGCGGCGATCCATACCCTCCTGACCCAGGTCGGCAAACTGCGTCAGCGGCGCACGCACATCGCCTACCGGGTAACCCTGAGAGGCTGCCAGCGCTTTTGAATAGCACTGATGCCCATAGGTGGGATGTCCCTCAGCAATGATGTGATCGAAGCTGCTGATCATCGCCTGAATCTTGCCGGCTTCCTGTAGCTTGCCCTCCACAAGCGCCTCCCACATGCGGGTTGATGCACGAGGAATGTAGTTGGCGTATGGGTTTACGTATCCCACCGCACCCAGCAGGAAGCTCTCCACAGGACGTTCACCGGCGAACACATTCATGACCCCTTCCGTGCCCTCGACGATGTCATAGATGCGACCGACATCCATGCTGGCTTCCTTGATGTAGCGGACGTTGTCGAAGGCTTTGGTCATGCGGGCAACCAACGCTGCCGACATGTCGACGTTGGTCGTGACCGGATTGTTGTACAGCATGATTGGCAACGAGGTTGCCTCGGAAATCGCTCGGTAATAATTGAAGATCTCGTCTTCGGTCGGGGTGTAGTAATACGGTGGCGCGATCATGAAACCGTCAGCGCCGAGTGCCTCAGCCTCACGGCTATAACGCACCGCATTGGGGGTGTAGGCATTCATGGTGCCTACCAACACATCAATGCGACCATTGACCAATTTCACTGTGGTTTCGATGTATTCGGCGCGCTCGTCGTCGGAGATGGTCAGGAACTCACCGGTGGTACCGAGAATGATGATGCCAGGCGATCCAGATTCGATCTGCCACTCGATAAATGCCGCTAATGCCTGGTAGTCGATCTGGCTACCGTCAGCGGTAAAGGGTGTAACGGTAACGCCGTAGCTGCCGCGAAATTCCTTACTCATAGCGATCTCCAACTGTCGTACAGATGTGCGCAGGCGCAGGATGCGCCCGCATTTTTTGGTGTTACAGCCGATCTTTTCTGGCCATTCCGAGGTGCTCCGCCTTATTCGGCGCAGCCGAATCCGAACGCCCTAAACACGACGCTTTCTAAATCGAACTTATGTTCGCGGTTAGCTGATTTCTGGCTTTACCAAGGCTCCGGCGAGCTCCGCTACCGTCACTGGCTTGACTGGTAGGCGCGGTGCAAATCCGGACATCTCCGAGCGCACAGATCCTGTAATTTCACAGACACGTTCATCCAGTGCCGCGGCGCAGTACCGCCCCTGGCAACGTCCCATGCCGATGCGCGTGTGACGCTTGATGGCGCCGACAGTGCTGATACCGGCGTCCAAGGCGTTTTGCAGCGTGGCAAAGCTGACCTCTTCGCAGCGGCATACAAGATTTGCATCCACTGCTGCGGCATCAATGCCTTGGGGCCGGGCATCTGCCTGATACAACGTCCATAGCGCTTTCTGAAAGCGCTGCTGACGCCCGAGCGTTGCCTGGGCTTTCTGGCGGCTTTCGAGCAGTTCACGACCGAGTTGATAACCACAGGCTGTTGCTGCTTCCAGACCTACGAGGCGCCCTTCTGCCAGAGCGACCTTCGCTCCGCCCAAACCGGTGCAGTCGCCCAGGGCAAAGACGCCGGCTATATCTGTCTGGCCGCTTAAATCGCGACGAGTCACCAACTGCCTGCGTGCCGAGTCGTAATCGTGGCTACAGCCCAAGGCCCGTAACAGTTCGTTGGCCGGTTCGAATCCATAGCCTAGGCAGACGCAATCCACCTCGAAGCGCTCAGCCAACGCCTGACCTTGGGGAGTACAGAGACTGACCTGGAGCGACTCACCTTGAGCTTCGATGCCTGACACCAAGGCGCGGTGAATCATTCGTCCGCCACCTCGATATAGCGTCCAACGGTAACGTAGCCCATCCTTTACCAAGCCGGGCGCAGAGACCGCCATATGCAGCAGGCTCGGCAACATCGCCAGGCTTGGTTCCGGTGCCGCTTCGACTACAGCCACCACGGTGGCTCCACCCGCCTGCAGCTCGGATGCCAGTTGCAAATTGAGGGGCCCGTTGCCTGCAATAAGCACTCGTCGCCCAGGTAATCTGCGAGCCGTCCGCCATAGCGTCTGAGCCGCGCCGGTCGTCATTACGCCCGGCAGCGTCCAACCTGGCACCTGCCAGCCACGCTCATAGGCGCCGGTGGCAATAATCGTTGCCCGTGGTTTCCAGCGCTGGGTGTGACCACCCACTGCAACACCGTACTCACCAGGTTCAAAAGCGCCCCAAACCAAGGCGTCACCGATCAGCTCAACACCCGCTTTGCGTACTTGGGCGATGAGTTCAGCGCCGTGTCGATGCTGCCGATCCGGCGGCGCAATATCCGAGCCTGTCACACTGAGCTGCTTGTAATACTGGCCGCCAGGTAGGCTGCGCTCATCCAAGACCACCACGCTGGCCCCTGCCTCACGGGCAGCAAGTGCCGCTGACAAGCCTCCTGGTCCAGCACCTACGACGAGGACATCCGCCGTTCGAATTTCCATAGGTGTGATCGGCGGGGTCTGAACCCCCTCAAGGGGTAGAACCGCATGGCTGAGAGTACGTCTGACATCGACTGGCGCGACCACCTTGGTCATGCAGGCACGCTGATTCGGCTTGCCATCGACTTCAACAAGACACTCCTGACAAACGCCCATGCCGCAGAAAATACCTCGGCATGCCCCGTTACGGGTTTCGCGGAAATGTCGTACACCGCCTGCAATCAGCGTCGCTGCCAAAGACTCACCTACACGGGCTTTGAACTCTTTACCTTCGAAGGTGATTGCAATCTCAGTCATGCCAAACTCTCCAACGGCCATCTCTGATGTGCAGACTCAGTGACGCAGAATCTTGCCCACGAACTCTCGGGTGCGTGCTTCCACGGGTGCTTCAAAGACCTGCTGGGGCGTTCCCACTTCCACGACTTGCCCCTTATCCATCATCACGATGCGCGTCGACACTTCGCGCACGAACGACATTTCGTGAGAAACCAACAGCATCGTGATGCCTTCCTTGGCCAATCCGCGAACCGTGTCGAGGACCTCATTGACGAGCTCCGGGTCCAGCGCAGCCGTTACCTCATCCAACAACAGGATCTGGGGTCGAAGTGCTAACGCACGCGCAATAGCTACACGCTGTTGTTGGCCGCCGGATAATTCATCTGGATAGGCGTGATACTTCTCGCCAAGACCAACCTTGTTCAGCAGCGCTTTGGCTTCCTTTTCAACCTCTGCCTGGGGCCGTTTTTTGATCTTCGTCGGAGCAACGGTCACGTTGCGAAGCACATCCATGTTCTGGAACAGGTTGTACTGCTGAAAGACGATGGCCATCTTGTCTCGAGCGGCACGCAGGCTGCTCTTCGACTTGTAGTCCAAAGGAGCCTCGTCAATCAGCACCTGTCCAGACGTTGGCGGCAGCAACCCCATCAGTACGCGCAGCAGAGTGCTCTTGCCGGAGCCGGACGGTCCGATCAGGCTAATGACCTCGCCACGGTCAACCGACAAGCTCACGTTTTGCAGGACCGGAATGTGCGCGTACGCGCTCGACAGATTTACGACGTTGAGGTGAGCCAAGACGTTTCTCCAGATAAGCGCCACATTTACTGAGCGGGTAGGACAGGGCGAAGTAGGCAGCGAGAATCACGCCGTACACCAGGAACGGTGAGAAGCCTCGGTTCATCAGCACCTTGCCCGTGAACGTCAACTCGACTACGCCCATCTGCGAAGCAAGTGAGGTGTCCTTGATGAACATGACCATGAAAGCGAAAGCCGGCGGCAGGATGACCTTCCAGGATTGCGGCAGCAGGACCATGAACAGCGTACGGCTGAAGCCGAAGTTCATCACATGGGCCGCCTCGAGCTGTTGCCTAGGTACCGACTCAAGACCTGCCCGAATGATCTCCGAGAGAAATGCAGTGGCCACTAGGCAGATCGACACGGTAGCAATGGCTGAAAGCGAGATGTTGGAGCCCAAGCCCTGGGAGGCATACATCACGATAAAAAGAATGACCAGGAACGGAATGCGCCGGAACACCTCGACATAGATCGTCACCAGCAAGCGCAATGGCATCAGCCAATGGCTCTTGGTGCTACGAATCACGGTGATGACGAAACCGCATATGGCGCCCACTGAGCAACCGATCACCGTCATCATCAGGGTACGGCCCATGGCTTCAAGAACGAAGACCAAGGTGTACCAGGTGAAGAAGCGCGGAGCTTGGGAAATGATGAGATCGAGCATCAGAACACCTTGATTTTCGCGCGGAACAGATGACGGCCGACAAGCCCCAAAGCGATCGACGCGATAAACGTCAAGGCCACGTAGATCGCCGCCACTACCGAGAAGGTTTCTATGGTTCGCAAGTTGACTGTGGAGATGTTGATGGCCCGGCCAGTAAGCTCCTCGACGCCGAAGATCGCACCGATCGAACTGCCTAGCACCAACCATATGAAGAAGTTACAGAGCGGCGCATAGATGGTCTTGGCGATGTGCGGCAGGATCACGTAACGCACTGTCTGTAGGCCCGACATGCCTAGCGTGACCGCGGTTTCAATCTCCGCTTTTCGCACGGACTCGACGCCAGAGCGCAAGATGTCCGTAAGGTAGGCGCCCGAGTTGAGAGTCAGACCTATCAGCACCGCAGTCATGGGTTCCAGCACGATGCCGACGTCAGGCAAGGCGTAGAACAGAAAGAAGATCTGAACCAGCGCAGGGGTGTTGGTAAACAGCGTGATGTAGATGCTGACCAGGGCACGCAACAGCCGACCGCCATGTAACTTCGCCATGGCACCGGCCAAACCGATTGCCGCGCCAAGCCAGAACGACACGAAGGCGATTTCCAGAGTGAACAGTGCGCCCTTCAAGAGATAGGGCAGGTTCTGAATCACATTGGAGAATTGAAAGGTGTAGTCCACGAGTCTATCCATCTATTTGGCGGCCTCGTGCACAGCCTGGGTGCTGTACACGAGAACTGCGGAGGATTAGAAATACGGGCTGGCGGCTACAGGTACGAGCATTGGTGCGCCGTATGCTTTTTGCCAGGTAGCGTTGATGAAGCCGCTGCTGTGCATTTCGTACAGCACCACGTTCAGATAGTCCTTCAAACCGGTGCTGTTCTTGGCTACACCAATGCAGTCATACCCTACGGAAATAGGATCTTTGAGCACTTTCCACTTCACGTCCGGGTAGTTCTTGGTGAAGTTCATGAAAAAGTCGATGTTTTCAACGATGGCGTCGCCGCGTCCCTGAGCAACAGCGCGTACGGTGTCAGCGATGGTTTCGACGAGCAGGACGTTGGCTTTAGGTAGCTCCTTCTTGAGATAGTCCACCGACCAATTGCCGCGCATGTTGACCAGCTTTACGTCAGGGCTATCGAGCTGCTTCCAGTTATCGACCTTGAGCTTTTCAGTCGTCAGCACGGCCATGGACTCAGTGTGCAAGGGCACAGTGAAGTCGATCAGCTTTGCGCGCTCGGAGTTTCGCGTGAGTGCGCCGAGCGAAATATCGATCCGATCCGACTGCAGAAACGGGACGCGCTGGGCGCTCTCGGTCGGGACGAATTCGACTTTAACGTTGAGATTCCGCGCGATTTCATTGGCGGCATCAATATCAAAACCGACCATCTCGTTCTTATCGTTGTAAGAGCTCATGGGCGGAAAGTTCGGATTGACGCCAACTCTCAACGTACCGCTCTGGATGATTGCATCGAGACTGCGCGCCTGCACGGCACCGGCAGCGCCTGCCACCACGACCGCCAGTGAAAGAATGACCGCTTTCAATTTCCGCATGTGAGACTCCTTATAGGGATGACCGGCGATGCCAGCACCAGCTGGACTATCAATGTCTGGCTTCGGCATCACCGTGTCAATTTATTTATTCGCCATACGAACATTTTTTACCATAGCGCACACTTTTTACAGAGTCAGCGGATGTAGCTGGCTCCATTTACATCCAGTGTCGCGCCGCTCAGATGCCGTGATCGGCCACTCGCCAGGAAGGCAACCAACGCTGCAATGTCATCCGGCGGCACCCACTCACCCATGGCCAGTTGCGCTGTCACACCCTCCTCGCCGCCCTGTGTCTGAGCAAAGGATTCCGACATCTGGGTGCGCACGACGCCTGGCGCGACGATGTAGGCCAGGATTCCTTGTTTTGCATAGGCTCGCGCCACTGTTTGGGTCATCGAACGCACGGCAGCCTTCGATGCGGCATAGGCGAGGGTGTCCGGATTTGTCACGCCGCGCTGCGCTGCCCAGCTGGAAATGGAAATCAGGATCCCACCGCCTGCTACTTGAAAATGCTTGACCGCGCGCCTGATCAAGCGCGCGGGCGCAAGCACATTCACACTGAGCGTTTCATCCCAAACAGCGTCCCAGGTTGCATCGTCACTGGCGAATCCACCATGCCAGCGCATGATCGCCGCATTGTTGATAAAGCCATCAATGCGTCCCTGCCAGGCCTCCGCCTCGTCCCACAGTCTCTCGACCGAGGCCAGGTCATGCAGGTCGGCTTGCACAAAGAGCTTGTTGGCTTGCGCAACACGGGAGAGCGCCTTTTCGGCCCCATCGCGATCGCTACCGTAGTGGGCGATCACCCGGGCACCAGCATCACCCAAGGCTGTAGCTATCGCAGCGCCGATACCTTTGGATGCGCCAGTAACAAGCAACGTCTTTCCTTCAAGGCTGAACATTGAGGACTCCACAAAAAAGGCACGTGCGCCGAGCATGCCTAGGCACGTGCTGACGAGAGGATCGGATCGCCGAGGCGATCTGCTGAATTAGGAAAGGGTGGCGCGACGCTCCCGTAACTTTTCAGCGTCGGGGCAGTGCCTAAAAGGCGGGAGGACAATCGAGTAGCAGCCTCGGATCGAAGGTGCTGACAGCGCTAGGTGCATCAGTGATGCTCCATCGTTTGAAGTGTTATTGTTTTCGATGTCTTGCTAACCTACTCCACAAATGTGCGCATTGCAAACTAATGTGCGCCATTTTATTTTCGCTGCCTTGATAGCCTCAGCAGAATTTGGGCAAAAAAAAGCGCCTTGATTCGATATCAAGGCGCTCGGCATTTCGGCTAGCGTTAGCCCTGAAGAGCCTGTGTGATGTTCTTCGAGGCCTCCAGCAGCTCGCTCAGGATTCGTGTACTCATGTCCTGCAAGGTGACGCGTTCGGTTGGACAGGGCACGTTGAGTGCAGCCACCACCCGTCCATCACGATCTCGGATGGGTACCGAAATCGAGCGCAAGCTGATTTCCAGTTCCTGATCGACGATGGACCAGCCTCGCAGTCGGGTTTCATTGATCAACTCACGCAGCTTCACCTTGGAGGTCACGGTGTGCTGTGTAAATTTAGTCAAGGTCGCCTTATCGAGATAGTCCTGCAGCTCTGATTCCGGTAGCGCAGCGAGGAGTACTCGCCCAGTGGATACGCTATGAGCAGGAGAGCGGCTACCAATTGAAATGCTGATGTTGACTACGCGCGTTGAGTTCGCTCGGGCTACGTAGATCACCGAATCGCCATCGAGAACCGCGGCAAAGCAGGACTCCTGCAGACGATCCGATAGAGCGCTCATAATCGGCTGCGCGACGTCCCAGATGTTCATCGATGACAGCGCCGAAAACCCGATTTCGAGGATCTTTGGCTTTAGGCTGAAGTATTTGCCATCGCTTTCGGCATAGCCTTCGCGCACGAGGGTCAGCAGAAAGCGCCGCGCAGTCGCTCGACTCATGCCACTGGCCTCCGCCACCTCACTCAGCGTGCGCCGGGGCGCATGTCGGGTGAACGTCTTGATAACCTCGAGGCCGCGAGCGAAGGAGCCGATGTAATCACGATCACGGCTTTCCAGGTCATCAATGGAGGATTCAGAGTCGAGCATCATAAAGCACCATGGTGAGTAAATTCTGTGCGACTAGCGCACAGATGTTTGAGCCGAAGGATATCAGCTCACCTGTGCCACGCATACGTATTTTAGCTCAGTGAATTCCTCGATGGCATGGTGCGAGCCTTCACGTCCTATGCCTGAAGACTTGACGCCACCGAACGGCGCGCCTTCATAGGATGTCGCCCCGGTATTGACCCCTACTATTCCCACTTCAAGCGCCTCGCTCACTCGCCAGACGCGTGCGTTGTCTCGTGTAAAGAAGTAGGCCGCCAGGCCAAACTCAGTGTCATTGGCAGCCGCTATGACTTCCTCTTCAGTATCAAAACGGAAGACAGGGGCTACAGGGCCAAACGTTTCCTCTACCGCGATGCGCATCTCGGCCGTGACGTTGGCGAGTACAGTAGGCTCGAAGAAGGTCTGGCCAAGGGCGTGACGCTTACCACCTGTAATTACCCGGGCGCCCAGTGCCAGGGCGTCTTCGATGTGCTCCTGCACTTTGAGCACCGCCGCCTCATCGATCAGTGGTCCCTGCTGTACACCAGGCAGCTGTCCGTCGCCCACCTTCAAGGCCGCGACTGCCTGCGCAAAGCGTTCGACGAATAGGTCGTGGATAGCACTCTGTACATAGATACGATTTGCACAGACGCACGTCTGGCCCATGTTGCGAAATTTGGAGGCCATAGCGCCGGCGACTGCAACGTCGATATCCGCATCATCGAAGACAATCAGAGGCGCATTACCACCCAGCTCCAATGCAACCTTCTTGATCGTCCCCGCAGCTTTTGCCATCAGCGAACGACCTACCTCTGTCGAGCCTGTGAAGGTGACTTTGCGCACCAGCGGGTGAGTGGATAACTCATCGCCCACTTCACCTGCGGCGCCAGTAACCACGCTGAATACGCCGGCTGGAAGACCCGCGCGCCGACCCAGCTCGGCAAGCGCCAAGGCCGAAAACGGGGTGGCACTGGCAGGCTTGAGAACCATGCTGCACCCCGCAGCGATGGCGGGACCTGCCTTACGGGGAATCATCGCCATTGGAAAATTCCAAGGCGTGATTGCTGCACACACGCCGATAGGCTGACGCAGTACCACTAGCCTTTGTCCTGGTTGAGCGGCGGGCAGGACCTCTCCATAAACGCGCTTTGCCTCCTCGGCAAACCATTCGAAAAATGCCGCACCATAGAGAATTTCACCTTTAGCCTCTGCCAGCGGCTTGCCCTGCTCTGCGGTGAGAATAAGGGCGAGATCATCGGCGTTTTCCACAATCAAGTCGTACCACCGCTTGACCACTCTTGCCCGCTCGACCGCTGGCCGGGCAGCCCACGCTCTGAAGGCGTCTTCGGCGCCTTCGATAGCCTCGGCAGTTTCCTTGCGACCCGCCTTCGGTACACGCCCGACCAGTTCGCCAGTACTGGGATTACCGACCTCAATCCAGTCACAGGCCTGCGGAACGGACCACGCTCCGTTGATGAAGATTGCCTGCTTGAGCAGCGAAGGATCTTTCAGGTCCAGCATGATTTTTTTCTCCATCGGGTTTTCTGGTGCTACATTTATGTTCGCGCTACGCCCATATCACCGCAGTGCGCACATTTTATCAACCAAAAAACGCAGTCGTTTAGGAGAACCCATGGATTCGCTGATGTCGTCTACCGATCTGCATGACCTAGACCGGCGCTACGCACTGCACCCCTTTACCGCCCTTGCCGAGCATGAGCGCAACGGCCCTTTGGTGATGACGAAGGGGCAGGGAGTATGGCTAGAAGATACGGCGGGACGCCGCTACATCGACTCCATGGCAGGGCTGTGGTGCGTCAACGTGGGCTATGGCCGCAGGGAGATCGCGGATACGCTGCATGCGCAGGCGCTGCGCCTGCCCTACTACCATTCGTTCTCTTCGATGGCGACCGATACACCGATCTTGCTTGCCGAAAAGTTGATCCAGATGTCGCCAGTACCCATGTCGAAGGTGTTCTTCGGTAACTCGGGCTCCGATGCCAATGACACCCAGGTAAAGCTTGTCTGGTACTACAACAATGCTCGCGGGCTGCCGCAGAAAAAGAAAATCATCGCTCGTAATCGCGGCTATCACGGAGTCACGGTCGTCGCTGCGGGGCTGACCGGATTACCAGGCATGCACGCCGGATTTGACCTACCACTGCCGTTCATTCGCCATACCACGGCGCCTCACCGTCTATGGCAAGCTGAACCCGGGCAGAGTGACGCCGCATTCGCGGCACGCCTCGCTGCCGACCTCGAAACCCTTATTCTTGCTGAAGGACCAGAGACTGTTGCCGCCATGATCATGGAGCCGGTCATGGGCGCAGGCGGAGTGATCGTACCCCCTGCCGGCTACTACCAAGAGATCCAAGCGGTGCTCGATAGGTACGATGTGCTTCTGATTGCCGATGAAGTGATCTGTGGATTTGGGCGGTTGGGTACCCAATTCGGCAGCGAAAAAATGGGCATGCGTCCAGACCTGATCACCGTCGCCAAAGGCATCACCTCAGCCTACGTTCCGTTATCGGCATGCATCGTGTCTGAGAAGATCTGGCAAGGACTGCTCCTGGGCGGTGAGCGGTACGGCACCTTCGCTCACGGCTACACCTATAGCGCACATCCCTTGGCGGCCGCAGTCGCCTTGACCAACCTGCGAATTATTGAGGAAGAGAACCTGGTAGCGCAGGCCGGCGCACGGGGCGATCTTATGCACCGGTTACTGCGGGAGACGTTTGCGGACCATCCGGCCGTGGGTGACATCCGTGGAGTAGGCTTGATGGGCGCAGTGGAGTTCGTGGCTGCACGCGATCCGGCAACCGCCTTCGATCCTTCCTTGAAGGTAGCACCTCGTATTGCAAAAGCCGCGCTGGAAGAAGGTCTGATCACGCGGGCTTTACCCCAAGGGGATTCAATTTCCTTCTCGCCGCCATTTGTAATCAGCGAAGAAGAGGTCGCCGAAATGGTCGCCCGAGCACGCCGAGCCGTGAACAAGGTTTTCAAGCAACTGCACGCAGAAGGTCACTGGAAAGGCTGAGGTGTGGCAGCCGGCGATGCTGTACGCATCGCCGGCAGTACCTCATTGAGGCTGAGGGTGTTTACGCTGGTAAGCACGCCACGTTGTTGCCCAGCGGGCCGGATCCTCAAGCGGACCGGTGTCGAGACGTCCAATGACATGGTTGTGGGGGGCCGTGCGCACTAATTCAGGGTCGTCATAGGCTTCCTGGCACACCTTGGCCAGAACAGCGATCCAGTAGTCAATGTCTTCTTTAGACCACATCTCTCCTGCCTCCGGCGTGAACGGCTGCGGGATGATCCAAGGCTCATGCGCGAGCCAGAACGCATCAACACCGTAGTCCACCATGCGATTTTGCACGTCGTACGCGCTAACCCCTGTCTCCTGCTCCAAGACCTCGAGACTGTAGCGTGTCATCTCCAGACGCCATGCCTTGATATGAGGGTGTGAACAAGTAACGCCCCGAATCTGGCTCAGTTTCTGCCCCATGTAGTTATTGGCCAGCACAGACAGATCAGACGCCTCAGCGATTCCATCTATCCCCATGGCTCGCACCCATGCATAGGCCTTGATCATTTGTGGAAGGTTGCCGAAAAACTCACGGACACGGCCGATACTTCCCTCGATACCCGGCTGCAGGCTATACCTGCCCTCCTCTTCTACCAGCAAGGGGCCTGGTAGATAGGGAATCAGCGCCTCGCTGCATCCGTATGCCCCAACCGCAGGGCCGCCGCCGCCTTTAGGTGCGCCGAAGGTCTTGTGGAGCATGAACATGCACGCATCAAAGCCCAGGTCCCGAGCTCTGATCTTGCTCATCACGCCATTGAAATTCGCGTGGTCGTAGAAGCAAAGGCCTCCTACTGCTTTCACAACCTTCACCCACTCGGTGATTTCTGGGTTGTAGATGCCCATGTCATCCGGATTGTTGATCATCAGCGCTGCTGTGCGCGGCGAGACAGCAGCTTTGAGGGAGTCAAGCGACGGATAGCCGTTGGGGCCGAGTGGCAGAGTGATGATCTTGAAACCCGCGGTCGCGGCGGTTGCGGGATTACAGGGGTGGGACTGGATCGAGGTGATGATCTCGTCTCGCGTGTCAAGCTCACCCCGTGCCGCATGATAGGCGCGGGTCACACACACATGTAGAAAGGCCGCGTCTGCACCGCCGGCGGCCTGAAACACAAAGCGGTCCATGCCTGACAACGCCCTCAAATTAAGATCGAGGTCGTGCATGATCTTCAGTGACCCTTGCAGCGTCGTATCCGGCTGACGAGGGTGCAATTGAGCCACCTCATCACGGGCAGTGATAGCTTCGTTGACCCGTGCGTTGTATTTCATGGTGCACGTCCCGAACAACGAGATACCCATCATGCCAAGGGTCTGTTGTGAGAGATGCAGGTAGTGACGCAGCACGTCAGGCTCGGACATCTCTGGTAACGCCGGAGCTATGTTGCGGCGCATACCTGGTGGAATAGCGCTCATATCGCCCGGAGCATCTGCACGAGGAAACAGGACGCCGCGACGCCCCGGACGGGACAGTGTCATCACGACGGGCTCGTCCCACACCGCCCCCTGGTACCGACGCAGCTTTACAGAGTCAGTCATGCTTGAGTACCTCGCGAAGGGCTTCAACTAAGCGATCGATGTCGGCGGCCTGGTGCAATTCGGTCACGCAATACAGCGCGCATTGACCCTGAGCCGGAAACTCCCGACTCAGGTCATGTCCGCCGAAAATGCCTTGAGCCAACAGACCCTCGTTGATCGCCGCAACGCTCTGGCCGCTAGCGCTGAAATCGATCACGAACTCCTTGAAGAAGTTATCGCCATAACGAATCGTCACGCCGGGCAATTCCGCTACGCGGCGTGACGCCAGGTGGGCTTGAGCGAAGATCAATTCGCCTACATCGACAAAGCCCTGCGGGCCCATCAACGACATGTAGACGGCATTGGCGATGGCCCATAGGTATACGGAATTACCCGTCCAGTCCTTACCGTTTTCTCGCAGTCCATAGGAAGATTGCTCGGCCAGGGAAAGGCCGAAACCCACCTCCCCTTCTCGCGCCGTACTGGTCGCACTGATTAGTAGCGTCGGGTACTCGCGGGCATAACGCTCTTCGTCACGAGTGGCGATGAAGCCGCCCAATCCCCCACCGCCGTACATGGGGATGCCCAATGGCTGAATGGTACCAACGACGATGTCGGCGCCGTATTCGGGGGGTGCGGCAAGCACACCCAGAGACAACGGATCTACTCCCACTACGAATTCGGCGCCAGCCGCATGCACCAGGTCCCCGATCCTAGACGCGCCACCGTCGATAAGGCCGAAATAGCTAGGAACCTCCAGATACACGGCTGCGACATGCTTGCCGAGTTTGTCCTGGAGGTCTTGCAGGTCCATGGCACCGGTAGCGGGGTCAGCTGCGATGAATTCAAGGATGAGCTCGTTGGCCATGTCCGGCTCGCAGTAGTTTCGGATCACGGCCAGACGCTCAGGATCAATGACCTCGGGTAGCAAAATCGTAGTGCGCTGGTTCAAGCGTGAAGCCATGCGTAAGGCGTTTCCTGCCGCGCACCCCCAGCTGTAAACCGGAAGTCCCACGTATTCACACCCTACAAGCTCACCCAGCTGGCTACTGAATTCAAACCAGGCCTGGCAACGCCCCTGGTCGGAAGACGGGGTCCCCCACACTGAGGTCAAAAACTCGCTCCGTCCGGCAATTTCACCGCAAATGGCTGGCACGTGATGCTGCCAGCAACCACCGCCCAGAAAGCTGAGGGTATCGGCGCAGTGACGGTTCCGGCCGAGCGTCTCTCGCAAGTGTCTGCCGAGTGAAATTTCTGAACGCATAGCGCCCATAAGTTCGGGTAAAGCCTGCAGCCGATGAGCATGCGGGATTTGCTCGAAAAGCGCTTCAATACTGCTGACCCCAAGGAAATCCAGCATCTGCTGTTTTATTTCCGGTACCGCGTTGGCCATAAACGGGTGTGCTGGACTGGCTTGACTCATTTTTCCTCCAGGCCCAATATGGGCCGCATGCGAACTTTAGTTGGCATTGCGCACAATCTACGTCGCATCGAGAAGGCTAGCAACCGGTCAATGATCCATAGGCGCACATCGATGACGATGAAGGTCGGTCTGGTAATCAATCCATACGCGGGGCTGGGAGGCTCTGTCGCCCTGAAAGGTAGCGATGGGATAGAGATCGTCGACCTGGCGCTTGAGCGTGGCGCTCAGCCACGGGCAGCAGACAGATGCATTCGTGCCCTGATGCGCATGAAGGGCAGTAACACGAGGCTGTTTACCGTTGCTGGTGAGATGGGTGAGTACGCCTGTCGCGCAGCAGGCATCGAGGCAACGGTGATTGCTACCCCATCAGCAACGCACACCGGGGCTGACAGTTCTGAGGCCTGCCGAGCATTGCGGTCAGAGGGAGTCGAGCTGATCTTATTTGGTGGGGGAGATGGTACGGCGCGCGATGTGGTTGCAGCCCTGTGCGAAACCCCGAGCCTGATCCTAGGTATTCCATGTGGGGTGAAAATGTACTCTGGCGTGTTCGCCCGTACCCCGGAACACGCGGGCGATCTCGTTCACCAGTGCGCCAATGGCACCGTAACGATCCGCGAGGCCGAATTACTCGATATCGACGAGCAAGCGATCCGTAGCGATCGGATCAGCACTCGCCTCCACGGCTACGCCAGAGTTCCTTCAGATCCACGGCATATGCAAAACGCCAAGGCGACGGGTGCTGACCCTGACCTCGCGGTCAGCGCGGCGGCACGAGGGTTCGCCTCGCAAATGCGCGCAGACAGCGTCTATTTCCTCGGCCCTGGCAGGACTGTTCAGGCATTGGCAGAACACCTTGATGGCAAGGCCACCCTGCTCGGCGTGGATGCTTATCTTGGGCATACCTTGATCTGTCGCGATGCCGAGGAGCTTGACCTATTGGCCTTGGCCAAGCGACATCCGGCTCATGTGGTTGTTGGCCTGACGGGGGGGCAAGGCTGCCTATTCGGTCGTGGTAACCAACAGATTAGCGCCGCCGTACTTGCCTTGATCAACCCTGAAAATCTGCATGTTTTCGCCAGCGTGACAAAGGTCGCTCAGCTCCCTGGAGGTCAGGTCTTCGTCGATACCGGTGACCCCGATATCAACGCTCGCTTCAGCACCTTTATTCGTGTGCACACCGGACCAAACCGCAGCGCCATGTTGCACGTAGTCAGCTGATCCCACCTTCCTAACAACAAGGAGCTCTGCAATGCATCCATCCGCACACGTGGCTGGCATTATCGGTTCTGGCAGCATCGGCGTCGCCTTTGCGATCGTTTTCGCCAGGGCGGGTTGGGCCGTCCGCCTATACGATCCAGACGCTGAACGCCTGAAGGTCGCGCGCCAAGAAATCATCAGCAAGTGTTCAGCCTTGCACCACTACTCATTGCTCCAGGAAACACCTGAGGTCATAAGTGCGCGAGTCGTGCTCTGCAGCGATCTCGCCAGTACTGTCGCTGGCGCTACTCTGATCCAGGAATGTGCCCCAGAACAACTCGCGCTCAAGATCGATCTCTTCCGCCAGCTGGACGACTTGGCGGAGCCTAGTGTGGTCCTGGCCAGTTCCTCATCTGCCCTGACAGCATCCAGCTTTGCGGAGACGCTGCCCGGTCGCAGCCGATGCCTTGTGGCTCATCCAGGCAACCCGCCGTACCTGCTGCCAGTCATCGAGATCGTCCCAGCGCCCTTTACCGATGCTAGGTGCGTCGATAAAGCCCTGGAGCTGTACGCTGAAGTCGGACTCGCACCCGTCCGACTGCGAAAGGAGATAGAGGGCTTCGTGTTCAATCGACTCCAAGGCGCACTGCTCAGAGAGGCCTATTGCCTGGTGCGCGATGGCGTCAGCAGTGTTGCTGATATCGACAAGGTAGTCAGCCATGGCCTTGGACTGCGCTGGGCCTTCATGGGGCCTTTCGAGACAGTCGATCTCAATACCCGCGGAGGTGTCGGGTCCCATGCCTTAAAAATGGGCCCGGCCTACGCTCGAATGGGGGCTGAGCGCGGTCAACACGATCCTTGGACGTCTGATCTGGTTGCCGAAGTGGAGGCACAGCGCCGGTCATTGATCCCGCTCGAGGAGTGGGAGGCACGAGTCGCTTGGCGAGACAGGGCGCTTATGGAGCGCGCAAGGGACGAAGTCCAGAGAAAGTTACAGTGACAAGCGCCGCGGATAGGTGCGTCTGAGACAGGCCTTATAAAGCCAAGCTTGTTCTACTGAAACCACAGGTGACTCACTACGCTAGGTCTCAGTAGTAACAAGCCGAATCATGAGACGACGCTGGCCGGTCAATGTCGTCTGCGGCGACGGGGACTGCAGCCTCGCGCTCGGCGCCGATAGCCCGCAGACAGACATCCAGACGAGGCTGACCAGGGTGCTAGGCCTGGCCGAGGCCACTAGCAGCATCAGAGACCGCGAATCCTGATCGTCTACCCATTGATTCAGGCAGGTGACTACTTCGCAAAGCCTGGCGAGCAAGGACCACAGAAGGCCTGGCTGACGTCTGGCTAGCAATAACGCCGCGGGCTGCAGCGCTCTGAAGCTCCAGGCCGATCACTCGCTTTCAAAGCTGGCGACTCCGGTAAAGCGCGGCCCCCCACTCAGTGACGATTCTTGAGACTCTACTCAGGTTTAACCTTCCAGGAGGGCTGCTGCATCATCACCCCCGATGGCCAGGAACCCATTCACCTCAAGGCCGGCGACATCTTCGTCGTCGAACCCGGCATGAAGGGCACCTGGGAAGTGGTCGAGACGGTGCGCAAGTATTTCGTCTTCGCCTGATCCCGCCAGGCCCCGGCACCGCTGCCGGGGCCCAGGCTTCAGCGACCGTCGAAGCCGCGGAAGAAGCGCTCGGCGTTGTCGCTCAGGGTATCCAGGTCGTACCCCCCTTCCTGCACGATC
This sequence comes from Pseudomonas sp. PS02302, assembly GCF_029959585.1. Lineage (NCBI taxonomy): Bacteria > Pseudomonadati > Pseudomonadota > Gammaproteobacteria > Pseudomonadales > Pseudomonadaceae > Pseudomonas > Pseudomonas sp. PS02302. Next base: position 14,265 of record NZ_JASCON010000049.1, on the reverse strand, counting down.
ACCGTGGGCAGTCCCAGGGCCTTGATCCTTTCGCCCAGCACGCCGAATCCCGCCTGACTCACCGCCACCTTGGACTGCGGATCGTTTTCGTAGATGTCGAAGCCGAGGGACAGCACCAGCACGTCCGGCGCCCACAGCCGCAGCGCCGCCTCGGCTTCCTCCAGCCGGGCGAAGAAGTCCGCCTCGGAGGCGCCGTGGGGCATCGGCAGATTCAGGTTGCAGCCCTCGCCCCGCCCGCTGCCGCGTTCATCGGCGAAACCGGCCACCACCGGATAGAAATTGGTCGGATCGCCATGGATCGACAGGTAGCAGACGTCGTCCCGGTCATAGAAGATTTCCTGGATACCCTGGCCGTGGTGCATGTCGGTATCGAGGATGGCGACCCGAGCGAAGCGCGCGCGCAACTCCTGGGCCGCGATGGCGGCGCCATTCAGGTAGCAGAAGCCACCGGCCGCCTCGGCGCGGGCATGGTGCCCCGGTGGGCGACAGAGGGCATAGGCGGCTGGCGCGCCGTCCCGCACGCAGCGCGCCGCGGCGACCGCGCTCTGGGCGGAGCCATAGACGGCGGCCCAGGTCTGGGCGCCGATCGGGCAACTGCCGTCCGCCAGGTAGCGGGCGGTCTGGCCGAGGATGCCACGCAGCGGGTTGTTCTCGCGGACATAGATGTTCGACATCACCTCGTCACCCCAGTCCTCGGGCACCTGGTGCCAGTCGCGATAGGCATTCTCCAGGTAGGTCACATAGGCCTCGCCGTGCACGGCATGCAGTGGCGCGCGGCCGTGATCCGCCGGCTGTTCGAGGGGATAGCCCAGCCGTTCCACCGCGGCCAGCAGGGCGTCGAGGCGGGCCGGCACCTCCTGGGGGGTGCGCATCTGACCACGGGACAGGTAGCTGCGCGGATGATGCAGGCGCTGATCGGGATGGAAAAAGGTCTTCATGTCATCTCTCCTGATGGCCCGCGCGGGCCAGCACGGCATTGAACAGGACGTCGGCGCCGCGGCGGACGTCATCGAAACTGGCCGATTCGGCCTCGTTGTGGCTCAGCCCGCCGGCACAGGGGATGAAGATCATCGCCGTGGGGCAGTGCCTGGCCAGGTGGATGGCGTCGTGACCGGCGCCGCTGATGATGTCGCGGTGGGGATAGCCCAGCGCCTGGACCGCGTCGCGCACGGCGCCGACATAGTCGGCGGCAAAGGGGGTAGCAGGGCTCAGCCAGTGCCGCTGGACGTCCAGCGACAAGCCGCGCTCGTCGGCCACGGCGGCCAGGCATTCACGTGCGGCGGTTTCCAGCACTGCCAGGGTCTGGTCCTGGGGGTGACGCAGGTCCAGGGTGAAGTGCACCTCGCCGGCAATGGTGTTGCGCGAGGAGCGCGCCACGTCCAGTTGCCCCACGGTGACCAGTCCGTCGCCGAAGCGAGAAGCCAGATCCTCCAGCGCCGCCAGCATCCGGCCGACGCCGAACAGGGCATCCCGGCGCCTGGCCATGGGGGTGGTGCCGGCGTGGGCCGCGGTGCCGTGGACGCACACGTCGAGCCAGCAGATCGCCTGGCCCCCGGTGACCACGCCCACGGCCAGGCCTTCGTCTTCGAGCACCGGGCCCTGCTCGATATGGGCCTCGAGATAGCTATCGAAGGCCCGCCCCAACGGCTGGTCGCCGGCATAGCCGGTGCGTTCCAGACTCGTGGCCACGGAGATGCCGTCACGGTCGCAGGTCGCCAGGGCCTCGGCCAGGGGCAACTGCCCGGTGAAGACCGCGGAACCCAGCATGGCCGGCGTGAAGCGAGCACCCTCCTCGTTGGTCCAGACGGCGAGTTCCAGGGGTCGGTCGGTCTGGATGTCCGCGTCGTTCAGACTGCGCATCACCTCCAGCCCGGCGAGCACGCCATAGACGCCATCGAAGCGCCCGCCCTTGGGTTGGGTGTCCAGATGGCTGCCCATGACCACCGGCGTGGCCTGGTCATCAAGCCCCGGACGACGGGCAAACAGGTTGCCGATGGGGTCCACCGTCAGGCCGAGGCCGGCGGCCACGCACCACTGGCTGAACAACGCCCGCCCCTGGCGATCTTCTTCGCTCAGGGCCAGGCGACTGCTGCCCCCGGCCTCGCCCGGGCCGACCTCGGCCATGGCGGCCAGACTCTGCCAGAGGCGCTCACCATCAACTTTATACATGCGGGATTCCTTGTGCTCAGGCGGGAGAGACATGGGCGGTGGCCTCCCGGCGGCGCGCCAGGGCCGCCACGCACAGCAGCGACAGGCCGGCCAGCAGGGAGTAGAAGACCGCCAGCGGCCACCACTCGCCCGTGAAGCGATGGGCCAGCAGGGTGCCGACCATGGGGGTCAGGCCACCGGCAATGGCGCCACAGACCTGGTAGGCCATGGAGATGGCGGTGTAGCGCACCCGGGTAGCGAAGACGCCACTGACGAAGCCGGCGATCACCGCATAGAAGGACGCCATGCAGGCGGCCGCCAGGGCGATTCCCAGCACGATCAGCGGCGCCGAGCCGGTCTTGACCAGCACGAACATCGGATAGGGCGAGGCCATGGCCAGGGCCGCGATCAACAGCAGGAAACGTGCGCTGCCCATACGCTCGGCGAGCAGCGCGGCCAGCGGCTGGACCAGGAACTGGATGAGGGCGACGAACAGCAGGCAATCAAGGATCAGCGAGCGCGACAACTCCAGCACCTGGGTGGTGTAGCTGAGCATGAAGGTGTTGGTGAAATAGACCCCGGCGATGCCCAGGGTATTGGCGCCGATGCACAGTAGCAGCGGACGCCAGGCGGTACGCAGCACTTCGGCCGCCGGCGCCTTGGCCGTTTCCTGGCGCTCCTTCATCTCGGCGAATTCGGGGGACTCGTCCACGCCCAGGCGGATGGCCAGGCCGACCACCAGCAGCAGCGCGCTGGCCAGGAACGGCAGGCGCCAGCCCCAGTCGAGCAGATCCTCTTCCGGCAGGCTGGTGACGCTACGAAAGGCGATGATCGACAGGATCAGGCCGGCCGGGCTGCCCCACTGGGCGAAGGAGGCGAAAAAGGTCCGTCGACCGGCCGGTGCATGCTCGCCGGCCATCAGCACGGCGCCGCCCCATTCGCCACCCACGGCGATGCCCTGCACCACCCGCAGCAGGATCAGCAGGATCGGCGCCCAGACGCCGGCCTGGCTGTAGGTGGGTAGCACGCCGATGAGCACGGTGACCACGCCCATCATCAGCAGGGTGACGATCAGGGATTTCTTGCGACCGATGCGGTCGCCGATATGGCCGAAGACCAGGCCACCCACTGGCCGGGCGAAGAACCCCACGGCGAAGGTGCCGAAGGCGGCCAGGGTGCTCAGCAAGCGGTCTTCGGAGGGAAAGAACAGCTGGCCGAAGACCAGCGCGGCGGCCGTGGCAAAGATGTAGTAGTCGTACCACTCGATGGTGGTGCCCACGAAGGCAGCGGCGGCGGCGCGCCTGGGTTGGCGACGCGGTGAGGTGGACGGCATGCAGGGTGCTCCTATCGACTGCCGGAAAAGGACGCGGCGCGGCGGATCAACGGCCGGACGCACGGAGAGCGATGGGCAGGGGCGATCAGGGAGACATGGACGCAGCACTCCTGGGGGTATCGTTCTTGTTGGGCAGGAGAGAGAGAAGAATGCAGGAGCGTTCTAGGGCGCCTTGACGTCGTTATCCCTTGGCGGGCTAAGATTAGTCAATTTTCTAATTCTTATACCTATCTATAAGCATGGCTAATAATCAGGATGAACCGCTCTCCCACGCGCCCTTGCCAGACGGCCGACGCTTTCTCAACGATCGGCTGGACTGGAATCTCCTGCGCACCTATCTGGTGATCGTTCAGGAGGGCAGCGTGAGTCGTGCGGCCGCGCGGCTGCACCTGACACAGCCGGCGGTGAGCCAGGCCCTCAAGCGGCTGGAGGAACAACTCGATCGCGGGCTGATCATTCGCCGGGGGCCGCGCTTCGCCCTCACCGAGGCCGGCGAAGAGGTGGCCCGCATCGCCAGCGATCTCTATGGCAACGTCTCCCGCCTCGGCGCTGCGCTGGAGCGCTCAACGGAAACCGTGGTGGGCAAGGTGCGGATGCTCACCATCAGCCGCATCCAGTCGCGCTGCTACGACGACTTCCTCGCCGACTTCCACCGCCGCTTTCCGCGGGTGGAACTGGAGATCGACGTGATGCGCAGCTCGGACATCATCAGCTCCCTGCTGCAGAAGACCGCGACCCTGGGCCTCGCCCTCTGCCGTATTCCTCAGCCAAAACTGGAGCAACGGGTGCTGTTGCAGCAGCGCTATGCCTTTTTCTGCGGACGTCGCCATCCCCTGTTCGGGCGCAGTGACCTGTCGCTGGCCGACCTGCAGGGCGAGAACTTCGTCAGTTTCACCAGCGACCAGATTGGCGGCAGCCTCTCGCCGCTCACCATCTTCCGCGATCAGCAGGGCTTCACCGGACGGATCGTCGCTTCCTCACCCAGCCTCGAAGAAATCCGCCGCCTGGTCGGCGCCGGTTACGGCATCGGCTGTCTGCCCCAGCATGTAGTGGCCGATGACGTGGCCGCCGGCGAACTCTGGCGACTGCCGCCCGGCGAAGGCGTGGCCGATGTCGACGTGCACCTGCTCTGGCACCGCGAGCAGCGCATGACCCAGGCGGAAACGGCGCTGCTGGAAGGCTTCCAGCATCTGCTGGCGACCACCGAGGTGGCCGCGCGGCTCTAGGGCGCTTTCACTCTGGCAGTGGGAAGCGTCTTGCTATGCTGGTCCGCCGGATACCCCCGCTAAGGAGCTCCCATGGATCCCTACCCTCGCCCTGGCACCTGGCGAGAGCGCCTGTACGTCATCATCTTCCACACCTACACCCCGGCCGGAAGACTCTTCGACACCCTGCTGCTGGCGGTCATCATGGCCAGCCTGGGCGTGGTGATGCTGGACAGCATCCAGGCGATCCATCTGCGCTACGGCAGCTGGCTCTACGGACTGGAGTGGATCTTTACCGCCCTCTTCGCCCTTGAATACCTGCTGCGGGTGCTCTGCGCCCCCCGGCCGCGAGAGTACGTCTTCAGCTTCTACGGCCTGATCGATCTCCTCGCCGTGCTGCCGGCCTTTATCGCCCTGCTGGTTCCCGATGCCCAGTATCTGCTGGTCATCCGGGTGCTGCGGATGATGCGGGTGTTCCGCGTGCTCAAGTTGACGCCCTACCTGAGCCAGGCGGATTTCCTGATGGTGGCGCTGAGCAGCAGCCGGCAGAAGATCACCGTCTTCCTGCTGGCCATCTGCACCCTGGTGACCATGTTCGGCACCTTCATGTATGTCATCGAAGGACCGGCCAACGGCTTTACCAGCATCCCACGCAGCATCTACTGGGCGGTGGTGACCCTGACCACCGTGGGTTTCGGCGACATGGTGCCCAAGACGGCGCTGGGCCAGACCCTGGCGGGCATGATCATGATCACCGGTTATTCGATCATCGCCGTGCCCACTGGCATCTTTACCGCGGAGCTGGCCAATGCCATGCGCAGCGCCACCCTGCAACGCGACTGTCCGCACTGCCAGAAGCCCAGCCACGAACCCGATTCCTCCTTTTGCAATCGCTGCGGCAGCCCGCTGTTTCCCCGGCCTGAGACGAATCGGCAGGACGAGTCGGCTGCCTAGACCAGGCTCAGCGCCTCAGGGCGTCGCATCGCTGGCATAGCAGGCCCAGGCCGGGCGGGTGGCCAGGCGTTCGAGATAGGCCGCGATCGCCGGCGCCGCGAAGCGCTCCAGCGGGGTGCTGCGCCAGCGGTGCAGCGACAGGCCCAGGGCGATGTCGGCCAGGCTGAAGTGTTCGCCGGCCACATAGGGGCCGTGCTGCGCCAGATGCGCTTCCAGGATGGCGATGCGCTCGTTCCAGGCGGCGATACCTTGCGCCAGGCGCTGCGGATCAGGCTCCGCTGGCTGCTGCTTCACCAGGGCCAGATAGGCGTAGCTCCAGGCCGGATTGAGTTCGCAGGCCTGCCAGTCCAGCCACTGATCGACCCGTGCGCGGGCGCGCGGTGCGGTGGGATACAACGCTTCGCCACCATGGGCATTGGCCAGGTAGCGCAGGATGCTGTTGGATTCCCAGAGCACGAAGTCGCCGTCCAGCAGGACCGGGATCTGGCCATTGGGATTCCACTGCAGGTACTCGGCGGATTGCGCCGAGCGAAAGCCGGCGCCCCAGTCCTCGCGCTCATAACCCAGGCCCAGTTCGTCGAGGCACCAGAGCGCCTTGCGGACGTTGATCGAAGAGACGCGACCAAGGATTTTCAGCATGCCGAGGCGACCTCCAGAAATGGATGATTGAGATAGGGCTCGATATTGCCGAGCGCGCGCTGCACATAGTCCTCCTTCTCGCCCACCGGTGCCACGTAATGCAGCGCCTCCGCCGCGGCCTCGCGGCCCAGCAACCGGGCGATGGCCCAGGCCGCCAGGTAGCTGGAGGCCAGGCAGCCGCCGGCGGTGGCCAGGTTGCCACGGGCGAAGAAGGGCTGCGCCAGCACCTCGATGCCGGCTTCCTGCACCCAGGGCTTGGTGGTGAGATCGGTGCAGCCGGGTACGCCGTCGAGCAGGCCGAGGCGCGCCAGCAACAGGGTGCCGGAGCACTGGGCGCCGATCAGCTGGCGTCCGGGGTCGAGCACCGCCAGCTGTTCCAGCAGGGCGGCGTCTCGCGCCAGTTCCCGGGTACGGCTGCCACTGCCCACCAGCACGGCGGTGCAGTCCGCCAGTTCGTCGAAGCCGGCCTGACGCTCCAGGCGAACACCGTTCATGGAGGTCACGCAGGGAGTCGGCGCCATCAGCGAGACCCGCCAGTCCGGACGCTTGATGCGATTGAGGATGCCCAGGGCGATCAGGGAGTCCAGTTCGTTGAAGCCGTCGAAGGTGAGGATGGCGAGGTGCATGGGGCTACCAGGGGCGCGGGGTGAAGCGAGAGTCTCGGCCTCACGGGCGGGCGTCGGCCAGATACAGTGCCGCGCCAGGCTGGCCATACAGTCAGACCCGCCATCGGCAAACCGCTCTAACGCGGCCAATAGCACCCCTGCCCTACTTGGACGCACTAGCACTTAGCCAGTACAGTGACGCACCCTGGCCGAGCCATCGGCCGATTCGCCATCGCCCAGCGGCCCTACCCCTTTCCGAGATGTCGATGGACGACGATATTCGCTATGAACAGCATGTCCGCCGGGTGCTGCGCACGCCCCTGCTGGTGTTGCAGCCCCTGATGCTGGCGATGTGGCCGCTGAGTCTGTGGAGCAATCCGCTGATCGGCAGTCCCTACAAGGCGCGCTATCTCGCGCTGATGCTGCTGTTGCTGGGGATCAGCGCCCTGCTCAGCGTGGCACGCAGCGCGCGCATGATGAGTCTGACCTTCACCGGCAACATCTGGGCACTCGTCCTCGCCTTTCGCATCCAGATCCAGGATGGTGGCGCCCTGGGTCACTACTGGAATCTCCCCATCGCCGTCATCGTCGTGCTGGGCACCTGCGGCCTGACCTATCGCCTCTCCCACTACCTGACCACCCTCGCCGGCGCCGCCTTCATCCTCTTCGCCGGTCAGGCGCAACTGATACCCGCCGCCATGCCGGTGCAACTGGTCGGTTTGCTGGTCGGCGCCACCCTGGCCATCGGCATCGCCTACAACCACGCCAACAGCCAGTGGATGCGGCGCACCTTCATTCTCAAGGAGCGCTACCGGATTCTCGCGGAAACCGATGAACTCACCGGAATCGCCAACCGCCGCAAGCTCCTTGAGCAGGTCGACGCGGCACGCGGCGAGAGCGGGCAGGCGCCCAGGCATTTCGTCATGCTCGATATCGACAACTTCAAGGAGATCAACGACCGCCACGGCCATCAGGTCGGTGACCAGGTGCTGTTCGCCACGGCGCGGCAACTCGATCAGCTCGATCCGCGGTTGCAAGGCGGCCGGCTGGGCGGCGAGGAATTCGGGCTGCTGATCCGCGACCTCGACGAGGCACGGGTCAGTCAGTTGCTGGAAAGTCTGCGCAGGCGCCTGGCTGAGGCCGAGCCCCTGGGTATCCGCTTCAGTGCCGTGGCGCTGCGGCTCGCGCCGGCGCTGTCGCTGAACGAATTGCTGCGCCAGGCGGACGAGGGGCTCTATCGGGCCAAGCGCCAGGGCAAGGACCAGACCGTCTGGATCCGCTGAGGGTCGCTACTCCAGCTTTTCCACCTTTACCGCGGTGGTGCCGTCGTCGACCATGTCCACCCGCCGGGCAGCGGCGCGCGAAAGATCAATGATGCGGCCGCGGATATAGGGGCCGCGGTCGTTGATGCGCACCACCACGGCGCGGTCGTTTTCCAGATTGGTCACCTTGACCCGGGTGCCAAGCGGCAGGGTCTTGTGGGCGGCGACCAGTTCGTTGTTGTTGAAGGTCTCGCCACTGGCGGTTTCCTTGCCATGGAATTTGCGCGCATAGAAGGAGGCCTTGCCGCGCTGCTCGAAGCTGGCTTCCTTCTTGATTGGCGCAGCGACGGTCTTGGCATCCTTTTCCTGGCAGGCGCTGCAGGCGAGCAACAGGAGCAATACAAGAAATCTGGGACGGCTGAACACGTTTCACCTTCCTCTTCTTCTTCGTTTTGGGAAAGCAACGCACTGGGGAGTGGATTCAGCTATCTCAGAACCAATCCGCCACCCAAGGGTTCGCGAAGTATGGCCATAGGCCGCCATATCTGTGACAGACCCCGCAAGACCCGACTAGGGCGCCGGCAGCACGTACCTGAGGATGGCGACGAAATGCAGGGCGCTGCCGGCCATGACGAAGCCATGCCAGATGCCATGCCAGTGGCGGAAGCGATCGTCGAAGACAAAGAACAGGATGCCCACGGTATAGAGCACGCCGCCGGCCGCCAGCCAGGCGAAGCCTTCACCGCCCAGGCGATCCAGCAGCGGCCCCACCGCTACCAGCACGATCCAGCCCATGACGGCGTAGATCACCAGCGACAGGATGCGCGCCTCCGAGCGCGGCTTGAGCTCCTGCGCCATGCCGATCAGCGCCAGGCCCCAGACGATGCCGAACAGCGTCCAGCCCCAGGGCCCGCGCAGGGTGACCAGGCAGAACGGCGTGTAGCTGCCGGCGATCAGCAGATAGATCGACAGGTGATCGAGCTTCTGCAGCAGGCGTTTCGCGCGCCCCTTCACGCTGTGGTAGAGGGTCGAGACGCTGTAGAGGATCACCAGCGCGACCCCGTAGATGGCCACGCTGACGATGCGCCAGGGATCGCCCTGCAGGCTGGCCAGCACCACCAGGGTGATGGCGCCGGCCAGGGCCAGCAGGGCGCCGACCAGATGGGTCCAGGCATTGAGACGTTCGCCGTGATACATGCGTCCTCCGGTATGGGTCGCAAACGGGCTCAGGGTCTCGCCGAGCTCTCGCGACGGGCAGTGAGGCGCTCGTAGCGGTCGAGCAGCGGCTGGATGGAAATCCCGTGGACCGCGATGCTCAAGGCCACCACCGACAGGGTCAGGTCGACGATGGTCCCGGCCCAGTCGGCCGTGACGTGATGCGTGAGCGCGTAGCACAGATAATACAGGCTACCGATGCCACGGATGCCGAACCAGCCGATCAGCGCACCCTGGTGGCGATCGATGCGGGTGAAGGGCAGCATGGTGGCCACGCCCAGCGGGCGGATCACCACGAACAGCAAGGCGCCCAGCAGCAGCGCGCGGCTGTCCCAGTGAGTGATCAGCACCACCCCGAGCAGGGTCACCAGCAGCACCTCGAAGGAGCGCTCCACCAGGCTGCCGAAGGCCAGCATGTCACCCATCATCACCCCGGCCGCCATCCGCGGCTCTTCGATGTCCTCCGCGCTGCCCACGGTGGCGCGCTCCGGCGCGCCGGTGAGATGACCGATCACCGGCTGCGCCAGGTGCTCGGAAGGCACTTCCGCGTGGCCGGAGGTCTGCACCTCGGCCTGGCGCAGGCCCAGACCGGCGGCGAACACCGAGAGAAAGCCGAAGGCACCGATCTCGTCGGCCAGCACATAGGACAGGGCGATCAGCGCCAGGGCGAGAAAGTCATTGGGCGAGATGGTGCTGTCGCCATGCCGGGCGCGCAGGAAGATCATCAGCCGCCCGACCCCCTTGCCCATGAAATAGCCCAGCAGCAGCCCCGCCGGCACCCCCCAGACCACGTTCTTGAGGAACCACTCCAGGGTCCAGCCCCACTGCAGTTCACCATGCTGCAGGAGCAGCAGGCCGAGCAGCACGAAGGGAAAGGCGGTGCCATCGTTGAGACCCGCCTCGCCGGAGAGACCGAAGCGTACCCGGTCGAAATCCTGGGCGTGATTGACCTGCACCAAGCCGGCCAGCACCGGATCGGTGGGCGCGAGGATGGCGCCGATCAGCAAGGCCACACCCCAGGGCAAGCCGAGCAGGTAATGAGCCACCAGGCAGACGCCGGCGATGCTGAGGATCATCACCGGGCCGGCCAGCAGATAGGCGCCGTGCCAGGAGGAGCGATGGAAGGACAACCGCAGCTTGAGGCCGCTGACGAAGAGCGAGAAGAGTACCGCCACCTCGGTCAAGTGGCCGATCCAGGTCGCCGACTCCTGGAAGTCGACCTCGGCGAGGCCCAGGCCGATGGGACTGATGAGCATGCCGAAGGCCAGACAGACCACCGAGGTAGTGACCGGCAGCCAGCGCAGATAGGCAGACGTCAGGGCCAGGATCATCAACAGCGATCCCAACACCCCGACCCAGACGAGAAAAGTCATGTGGGTAGCGTGATCCAGAACAGAAGAAGGAGAGCGGGTGGCGAGCGTCACCCTTCTGATGGAGACTGCGCAAACGCAGCCACGGTGCCCGCTATCTGCCGAATGGCGCGCGCAGCCGTGACCCCGTGCCCATCGCCGGGGTCCCAACCCTATAGTCCCCAAGGAAAATCTCTCCTCGCATGAGCGATCACCGCCTCCGCAAGCAACGCCGCCTCGAACGCCTGCAGCGCTTCCTCGACTGGGCCGGCCGCACCCATCCCGACTTCGTCGCCAGGCAACAGCATCAGGAACTCTGGTTCAAGCCCTATTCGGCCTATCCCCTGCCGCACCTGGGACGGATCGCCAAGGCCTTCTGGCTGGGTCTCGACGAAGCCGCCGCGGTGGCTGCGGGCAGCGCGCCCGATCCCGACAGCCTGCTGGGCCAGGCGCTGCTCAATGCCGGCAAGACCTTCGGCTATGCGGTGGATGTCTTCGGCAGTGAAAAGCTCTTTACCGGCGGCGCGGCGAGCGAATTGCTCGAACCCCACTGGGCGTTGAATCTGGCCGACAGCGCTTGCGCCGAAACCTTCGCCGCCGCGGTCAGCGAATGCCTGGGTGATGCCGTGCGCCAACGTCTGAGAATCCTGGCGGACCCCTTCGCCGAGCTGGCCGACGAAGATCGCCAGCGGGTGCTGGAGCGGGTGCCCCAGGCGCTGATCCGCCTGGACGACTTCCTGCCACGGGCGGTGGAGGTGCTCAACGAGACGCGCCACGAACTGAGATTCAACGTGGTCCTGACCCACGAGGACATCCGCCTGGAGATTCCCCGGCGGCTGGCGGCCAACCAGGGCCGCCTGCTCGGCGCTGCCGATGTCGCCGCGCTCAGGGCCGAAGCCGAGGCGGACCTGCGCGAGCGTTTCGCCGTGCTGGTGGGCGAAGCCGATGCCCTGGACTTCGATCTGCACCAGCTGGGCACGCCGCGGCTGCAGGAGCTGATGCGCCTGGAAGCCGACAAGCTGCGCCGCGCCCTGCGCCACGCCGTGACCCAGCAGCGCGAGAAGATGGCCTTCGCCGTGCTGCTGGAAAACAACCCGCGTTTCGGCCAGTACCACCAGAACTATCCGGCCCGGCGGCTGACCCGCACCTGGACCGCCCTGCTCGGCCCCACCAACAGCGGCAAGACCCACAGATCCATCGAGGCCATGGCGGCGGTGACCCATGCCATCTACCTCTCGCCGCTGCGGCTGATGGCCCTGGAAAACCAGGAGCGCCTGGAATCCCTCGGCGTACCCTGCTCGCTGGTCACCGGCGAGGAGGAGATCATCCGTCCGGGCGCCACCCATTTCTGCTGCACCGTCGAGGAATTCGCCCGCTTCCGCCGCCAGCAGTGGGAGGTGGTGGTGGTCGACGAGGTGCAGATGCTGGCCGATCCGCAGCGCGGCTGGGCCTGGGTCGATGCCCTGGTCAGCGCCCACACCAAACGCCTGCTGATGACCGGTCCGGCGCTGATCGAACCCTCGCTGCGCACCCTCTGCGCGCTGTGCGAGGACCGCCTGGAGATCAAACCCACCAAGCGCCTGTCACCGGTCACGGTGGCGCGCCACGCCACCACCCTGGAACGCCTGGAACCAGGTTCGCTGCTGGTGGCCTTCAGCCGGCGGGTGGTGCTGGAACTCAAGGGCCTGCTGGAGGTGGCCGGCCGCCGGGTCTCGGTGGTCTACGGCGCCCTCTCGCCGGAGGTGCGCCGGGAGCAGGCACGGCGCTTCCGCGAAGGCGAGACCGAGATCATGGTCGCCACCGATGCGGTGGGCATGGGTCTCAACCTGCCGGCCCACACCCTGTGCTTCTACACCGACGAGAAATTCGACGGGGTGGAGAACCGTCCGCTGCGGGTGCAGGAGGTCAAGCAGATCGGCGGTCGCGCCGGGCGTTTCGGTCACCATGCCGAAGGCGAGATCACCGCGCTGGAGCCCCATGTGCTGCGCAACATCAAGCGGCTGTTCCACAGTCCGGACGATCCGGTGGACCTGCACCAGTTCCAGGTGCGGCCGAGCCTGGAGCACCTCCGTGCGCTGTCCGAGTTCATGGAAGAGCCCAGCCTGCTGCGCACCTGGCTGACCTTCAATCGCAACATCAACTATGGCGACGCCTTCGTCTCGGTACTGCCCGACGAGCTGGCCGAGTGGATCAAGCTGATCGACCTGCCCGGCATCGATTTCCAGCTGCGCTGGATCTTCGCCTGCACGCCGATCCGCGGCGGCCTGGAGGGCCCGGCCAGCGGCCAGGCCCAGCGCTGGCTGCGCAGCGTCGCCCGCGGCGAGCCGGTGGACCTGCCGCGCATCCCCATGGGCACCGATCTCGCCGGGCTGGAAAGCGCCCTGCACGTGGTGGAGACCTATCTGCACCTGTCGCGCAGCCTGCCCGAGCTGTTTCCGGCCCTGGAGCGCGGCCAGGACCATCGTGACCTGCTCAACGACGCCATCACCCGGGAGCTGTCGCGCCGGCGGCGGCCACGCGGCCAGGAAAAGGGTCAGGGCAAAGGCAAGGGCGAGCGCCGCCAGGGACGGGGCGAACGCCGTGGCGGACGCTTCGGCCGTTAGTTTCGTAGGTTGGCGCCGAGCGCAGCGAAGCCCAACAACGTGGCCACTGGATGGAGGCACCGCCTCATCTATCGGTCAAGGCAACCGGTCATTGGAAAAGGCTACGCGGTATTCCACGCTACGGCGATGCGGCAGGGTAGTCCACCAAGCTGCAGCCTCCGCAGGAGCGGCCGCGTCGGCGGACCGCCATGGCCGCAATAAAGACAGTTGCTCCTACAGACCCTAGTGTGGAAAACGGCGCAGCCTTTTCCACGGGGAGTTCGCCGCGAGGGACTCCCTTAACTCAGCCCTCTCCCCAGGGGAGAGGGGGCGCTTTGCGCGGAGGTTCGTCTTCGGTGGCTCAGACGGTTGCTGCTACAGGGACTTCGCCAGCGGAGCCCGTGCCTTGAAGCTCCAGGTAAAGCAGAATTCCGCCACCTGGTCGCCGCTTTCGTCGGTACCGACGCTGCGCAGGCTCAGGGTCTGGGGCTCGCTCGTCGCGCGCGCCTGGACCAGCGCTGCGGCGATGGCCGCGCCCTGGTCGCAGCGAAAGACCAGGGTGCCCACGGCCTTCTTGCTGAAGGTCGCGCTCATGGCCACCACCAGCATGGCATAGCGGCTGCCGGAGCGGCGGATGTGCCGGTCGGCGAGGATGCCGGTGGAAAATTCCGCCGCCATGCCCTCCACTGCCCAGAACATGCTCTTGAAGGGATTCTGGTTCAGCCAGCCATGGGTGACCTGTATCTGGCAGCCGGCATCGTCCAGGTGCCGCAGGCGCAGACCGGCGATCTTGGCGATGGGCACCTTGGTCCAGACGAAGAGATTGAACAGCAGTCGATTCATGGCGAGCGCATCCGGCAGCCTGGCCGGAGCGCCAGGTGCCCGCAGCTTAGCGCTTCGTCCCGGGCCGCTCCACGACTGGCGGACGCGGCCCGGCAGACAGTTCGCGACCCCCGGGTCGCGTGGCCGGGCC
>NZ_JASCON010000048.1:0-40120 GCF_029959585.1 Pseudomonas sp. PS02302 | reverse complement strand
GAGCAAAACGGCACTGTTGGGCTTCGGCGAAGGAGCCCCCCACAACCCAACCTACCCATTACCGTAGGTTGGGCTGAGCGCAGCGAAGCCCAACAAAACCCACCCCCATCCCATACGCACAAAAAAACCGCCCCGAGGAGCGGTTTTTTGTTCAGCCTAGGCCGACTCAACTGGTGCGATAGCGCTCCAGCCAGTGGGCATAGGGCGCCGGCAGCACCCAGGACGGCTGATCGACACCCAGAGCCTTGGCCGCATAGTAGGGCCAGTGCGGATCGGCCAGGTGGGCGCGACCTACCATCACCAGATCCAGTTGCCCATCGGCCACTACCTGGTTGGCCAGCGCCGGGGTGTCGATGTTCCAGGCCGAGGCCACCTTGAGGCCGGTCGCCTTGCGTACCTGTTCGGTGACGGGTGCCAGCAGACCCGGTCCCCAGGGGATGTTGGCGGTCGGGGTGGAGAAGCCGATGCTGACACTCAGCAGGTCGAGGCCTTCGCGCTTGAAGCCCTGGGCCAGCTCGATGGATTCGGCCAGGGTCTCTTCGTCGCGACCGTCGTACTCGATCACGCCAAAACGCGCGGTCAGCGGCAGGTGCTCCGGCCAGACCTGGCGCACCGCGGCCAGGGTTTCCAGCAGGAAGCGGCTGCGGCCGGCGAGGTCGCCACCGTACTGGTCGTCGCGCTGGTTGGAATGCACCGAGAAGAAGCTCTGGGCCAGGTAGCCGTGGGCGAAGTGCAGTTCCAGCCACTCGAAGCCGGCCTCATAGGCACGCTTGGCGGCATCGACGAAGTCCTGGCGAACCCGGGCGATGTCGTCCAGGGTCATGGCCTTGGGCACCTTGGGCAGATTGGCGCCAAAGGCCACCGCGGACGGGGCGATGGTGTCCCAGCCACGGGCGTCGTCGGCGGCGATGTGGTCATCGCCTTCCCAGGGGCGGTTGGCGCTGGCCTTGCGACCGGCGTGGGCGATCTGGATACCCGGTACCGAACCGGCGGCCTTGATCGCCTGGACCACCGGCACGAAGGCCTGGGCGTGCGCGTCCGACCAGATGCCGGTGCAACCGGGGGTGATCCGGCCTTCCGGCGAGACCGCCGTGGCCTCGACGACCACCAGGCCCGCACCACCGCGGGCCAGGCCGGCATAGTGCACCTGGTGCCAGTCATTGATCACGCCATCGACGGCGCTGTACTGGCACATGGGCGGGATGGCGATGCGGTTGCGCAGCGTCACGTCCTTGAGGGTAAAGGGTTGGAACAATGCGGACATCTGAGCGGTCTCCAGTTAGGCGGATGCTGTTTCGTTATTTCGATATTAATCGAACATAACATAATCGCCAACCCCCGGTGTATGATTAGCGCATGCGCCCTTTCAAACATCCCAGTCCCGACGAATTCTCCCTTGAGCGCCTGTTCCATGCGCTCAGCGACCCCGTGCGTCTGGACATCGTCCGCTACCTGGCGCGGGTCGCCGAGGCCACCTGTGGCGAACTGGACGGGGGTCGTCCGAAATCCAGCATGTCGCACCACTTCCGGGTGCTGCGCGACGCCGGCCTGGTGCATACCCGCAACGCCGGTACCACGCACATGAACCAGTTGCGGCGCGACGACCTGGATCAGCGTTTCCCCGGGCTGATGGCAGCCATCCTGGCGCAGTCCTCCGATCCCGTGATCAAGCCGGACTAGTCCCGCCGAGAGGCCAGCAAACACGGCTGCCATGGCTGCAAGACCCGGTACCCCGCTCGCCGCCCTTGCTATCCCGTGCTGGTCGTCGGCTGCCGCTTCGCCTGGTCCGGGCGCCGGGAACTCCGACCTTGCTTTTCCGCTCTTCCCGGTATGAAGGTTGCAAAAGATAAAGGCAGCACCGACGCTGGACGCTGCCGGGAGGTAGACGATGGGCAAGCACTGGGGATTGGCGACCGCACTCGCAGGTGTCGCCACGCTGCTCGCCCTCGTACCCAGCCCTGAGCCCATCGCCGAGGCGCGGGGCATCCAGAGGGTCATCGCCTTTGGCGACAGCCTGATGGACTGCGGCACCTTCGGCCACATCTACGCAACCAACCCGGGGCGTACCTACCCCCAGGAAATCGCCGACGCCTATGGCGTCGAGCTGGGCCCCAATCGTCAGGTGGAAGGCTATGGTCACGAGGGTCCGAGCGATCCCGACGGCCTCTGCTACGCCGAGGGCGGCGCCGTCACCGGCAGCTTCACCGAGCCAGGCTTCGACCACAACGAGGCGCCGCTGGCCTTCTCCCAGCAGATCCGCAACTTCGAGATGCAGCATGGACGCTTCCGCCAGCAGGACCTGGTGCTGGTTCAGATCGGCGGCAATGACATCATCGGCCCCTTCTACGACAAGACGCTCAAGGCCGCGCTGATGGCCGATGCCCCGCTGCCCCCGGGGGTACGTGCGCAGGTCGAGGCCCGGATCCGCCATACGGCCCTGAACGAGGTCAAGTTGCTGCGCTACCTGCTGAGCCTGGGTGCCCAGCGGCTGGTGGTGCTCAACAACACCGACTACGGCAAGGCGCCCTATCTGGAGCCCTGGACCGAACAGGTGGCGCAGCGTAATCACGATCTGGTGAAGCTCTACAACGACACCCTGCAGGCCAACCTGCCGGCCGGAGACCGCCTGCTGCTGGTGGATGCCTACCGGGTGATGGAAGAGGTCTTCGCCCACTACGGCAACTATGGATTCACCCATGCCGAAGGCGATGCCTGCTTGCCCGGTCGCGAATTCTGCGATCCGGACAGCTACGTCGAACCGGGCGCTGACCAGGCCTATATCTTCGGCGCCCGCGGTCATTTCGCCAGCCGTACCCACAGCATGCTGGCCCAGGTGGTGCTGGAACGCATCGCCCAGACCTGGCCAGACAGTGCCGTGCCGGACCGACCGCTGCTGGCCAGCGCCCGGCTGAGCAGCGAGCCGACCTTCCACTAGCCTGAGCGGATCTACGCCCCAGGCTGGTGCCGGCTCACCCCTGCGCGCACCGCCGCAGAGCAGTCTTCCCTAACTGCCGCGATAGGTCGAATAGCTGTAGGGCGAAACCAGTAGCGGCACATGGTAGTGCGCCGCCTCATCGGCGATGCCGAAGCGCAGGACCACGGCGTCGAGAAATGCCGGTTCCTCCAGCGTCGTCCCTCGTCGCCGATAGTAGTCACCCACCGCGAACTCCAGCTCGTAGATGCCCGCCGTGAAGGCTTCGCCCTGCAACAGCGGTGCGTCGCCGCGGCCATCGGCATTGGTCCGCACTTCACCCAGCGCCTGCCGCGACACCCCATCCAGGCGGTACAGGCGGACGGCGATGTCCGCGCCGGGGCAGCCGCCGGTGGTGTCCAGCACATGAGTCGTCAGGTAACCGCCAGGGGATGAAACGGACATGGGAGAACTCCTGCAAGGGGGATGATCCAGCCTAGCAGTTTTCTACCCGCCGATTGTATACAGCCCCTTACCCCGCCCTAGCCAAGGGATCATCACCCTCCAGCGCACGAAAGTCTTCAGACCGGTCAGACCAGTTGGGCAGGATTCTTGCTGGGACTCGGCAAAGGCCGCCAAACATTGTATACAAAACATCTCGACTGCCAGGATGCCCTTCCCATGACCTATCCCCGCGATCTCATCGGCTACGGTGCCCAGCCGCCCCACCCGCGCTGGCCGGGTGATGCCCGCATCGCCCTGTCCTTCGTGCTCAACTACGAAGAGGGTGGCGAACGCAACATCCTGCACGGCGACAAGGAGTCCGAGGCCTTTCTTTCCGAGATGGTCGCCGCCCAGCCGCTGCAGGGCGTACGCAACATGTCCATGGAGTCGCTCTACGAATACGGCAGTCGCGCCGGCGTCTGGCGCATCCTGGAATTGTTCGCCAAGCATCAGGTACCTCTGACCATCTTTGCCGTGGCCATGGCCGCCGAGCGCCATCCCGAGGTCATCCGCGCCATGGTCCAGGCTGGCCACGAGATCTGCAGCCACGGCTATCGCTGGATCGACTACCAGTATCTGGACGAAGCCGAGGAGCGCGCCCATCTGCAGCGCGCCATCGAGATCCTCACCCGGTTGACCGGCGAGCGTCCGCTGGGCTGGTACACCGGCCGGACCGGTCCCAACACCCGGCGCCTGGTCATGGAGGAAGGCGGCTTTCTCTACGACAGCGACACCTACGACGACGACCTGCCCTACTGGGAGCCCGATACGCCCACCGGCAAGCCGCACCTGGTGATCCCCTACACCCTGGACACCAACGACATGAGATTCACCCAGGTGCAGGGCTTCCATACCGCCGAGCAATTCTTCCAGTACCTCAAGGACGCCTTCGATACCCTCTACGCGGAAGGCGCCAGCGCGCCCAAGATGCTCTCCATCGGCCTGCACTGCCGGCTGATCGGTCGCCCCGGCCGCCTGGTGGGGCTCAAGCGCTTCCTCGAATACGCCCAGAGCCATGAGCGCGTCTGGTTCGCCCGCCGGGTTGATATCGCCCGTCACTGGCACAGGGAGCATCCGCCGGCATGAGCGCCTTCCACACCGTCACGCCCAGCCAGCTGGATCGCGCCGCCTTCGTCGCGGCCTTCGGCGGCATCTACGAGCACTCCGCCTGGGTCGCCGAGCGCGCCTTCGACGAGGGCCAGCCGCTGCCGGACAGCATCAACGCGCTGCATCAGCGCCTCGCCGTCCAGGTCGCCCGGGCCAGTCATGCCGAGCAACTGGCGCTGATCCAGGCGCATCCGGATCTTGCCGGCCGCGCCGCCCTGGCTGGCGAGCTGACCGCCGCCAGCAGTGGCGAACAGGCCGGTGCCGGCCTCGATCAATGCACTCCGGACGAGCTCGCGCGCTTCACTCGCCACAACGACGCGTACCGCGCCAAATTCGGCTTCCCCTTCATCATGGCGGTGAAGGGCAGCAACCGGCATCTGATCCTGGCGGCCTTCGAAGAGCGCCTGCCCAACAGCCCGGAGCAGGAATTCCAGCGCGCCCTGGCCGAGATCGATCGCATCGCCCTCTTCCGCCTGCAGACCCTCTGACCCTTCCCCGACAAGAGCACTCCATGAAACGCACCTACGCCGCGCCCTTCGAGAAGTACCTCAACCTCGCCGACGCCCGTCTCGGCACCCACGTCATCAGCGTCACCGACGACTGGTTCGCCGCCGCCGACCGCATGCTCCAGCCCCACGAGCCGGAGTGGAAGGAAGGCGTCTACGACGACAACGGCAAATGGATGGACGGCTGGGAATCGCGGCGCAAGCGTTTCGAAGGCTACGACCACGCGGTGATCCGCCTGGGCGTGCCCGGCTCGATCATGGGCGTCGACATCGACACCCGCTGGTTCACCGGCAACTATCCGCCCTCCGCCTCCCTGGAAGCCTGCTTCTGCGCCGAGGGCGATCCGGCCGAAGACGCTGCCTGGACCGAGGTGCTGCCGGCCATCGAGATGCAGGGCAATAGCCACCACTACCATGCCATCGCCGATGACCGCCCCTGGACCCACCTGCGGCTGAACATCTTTCCCGACGGCGGTGTGGCGCGCCTGCGCGTCTATGGCATTCCCCATCGCGACTGGTCGGCCCAGGCCGAAGACGAGGTGCTGGACCTGGCCGCCGCGCTCAATGGCGGTCGCGCCCTGGCCTGCAACGACGAGCACTACGGGCGCATGAGCAACATCCTCAACCCGGGTCGCGCCGACAGCATGGCCGATGGCTGGGAAACCGCGCGCCGTCGCACCCCCGGCAATGACTGGGTGATCATCGCCCTGGGCCATGCCGGCACCGTCGAGGAGATCCTGGTGGACACCCTGCACTTCAAGGGCAACTACCCGGACAGCTGCCAGATCCAGGGCGCCTTCGTCCGCGGCGGTACCGATGGCCAGATCGAGACCCAGAGTCTGTTCTGGAAGGAGCTGCTGCCGCCGCAAAAGCTGCAGATGCACCAGGAGCACAGCTTCCGTGAGCAGGTCCGCGACCTTGGCCCCATCACTCACGTGCGTCTGAACATCTTCCCGGACGGCGGTGTCAGCCGGCTGCGACTGTTCGGCAAGGTGGCACGGGGCCAGGCATGAGTCGGCCACTGCGCATCGAGCCGCTGACCGCCGAGGGCTTCGCGCCCTTCGGCGAGGTCATAGAGACGGCGGGCCGGGACTGGTATCCGATCAACAACGGCTCGACCCGGAGATACCACGCCCTGGCCCGGGTCGCGACGGGACCGGCGGACGGCGCGGCGATCATCAGCATCTTTCGCGCCCGGCGCCTGGACTATCCGCTGACCATCGCCATGCTCGAACGCCATCCCCACGGCAGCCAGGCCTTCGTGCCGCTGCGCGGCGAGCCCTTTCTGGTGGTGGTGGCGCCACCCGCAGAGGAGCCTGATGCTCGCGCCATCCGCGTCTTTCGCGCCGATGGCCAGCAGGGCATCAACTACCACGCCGGGGTCTGGCACCATCCGGTGCTGGCCCTGCGCGACGAAGATGAATTCCTCATCGTTGATCGCGCCGGCAGCCTGCCCAACTGCGACGAGTTCTTTTTCCCCGCGCAGGAATGCCCGATCCTGGCGCTCTAGGGCGCCGCCGGCGCGCGCCTGAGTTGCTTGCGCAACAGGCGCGCACTGTCCAGGCAGACCCAGGCCACCGCCAGCCAGATGGGACCATAGGTCCAGATCGCGCCCTCCGGCAGCTGCTCACCGAGCACATAGAGGGCGACGAACACCAGCAGCGCCGGCTCCACATAGCTGAGGATGCCGAACAGACTCAGCGGCAGCATGCGACTGGACGCCAGCATGGCGGCGAAGGCGATGGCGCTGAGCAGGCCTAGGCCCGGCAGGAGCGCCCACAGCCAGGGCGTCTGCTGCAGGATGGCGCCGGGCGAGAACCAGTGCAGGGCGAGCAGCGCGAAGGGCAGCAGGCAGCACATCTCCAGGACAAAGCCCGATAGCGCATCCACCGCCATCCAGCGGCGCAGGACGAAATACGGCGGATAACCCACCACCGGCAGCAGGCTGACCCAGGACAGCGCCCCGGTCACCCAGACCTCGTTGACCACCCCCAGCAGCGCGCAGACCACCGCTACCCGCTGCAGCGGCCGCAGGCGCTCGCCATAGACCAGGCGCCCGGTCAGCACGATGGCCAGGGGCAGCAGGAAGTAGCCCAGCGACATGGCCATGGCCTCGCCATTCATGGTCGCCCAGACGAACACCCACCACTGGATGCCCATCAGCAGCGCCGCCGCCGGGATGGCCAGGCACAGGCGGGGCTCGCGCACCAGCCGTTTGAGCGTGGCCCACAGGGCTCTGCCCTCCCGCAGCACCATCACCAGCAGCAGCACCATCGGCAACGACCAGACCACCCGCAGGGCCACGACCTGCAGGCCATCCAGCGGCGCCAGCCAGGCGAAGTACACCGGCATCAGCGCGAACAGCACCGACGACAGCACCGAAAGGCCCAGGCCCTTGCCGGACAGCACAGTCATGACGAGCGCCCCAGACGATTGATGAACAGTGACAGCAGGATGATCGCGCCGCCCAGCAACAGCCTGGGCAGATCGGCCGGGTGCTGCCAGATCAGCAGGCTGACCAGCAGCCCGGCCGGCACATGGGCCTCGTTCATGATCGCCAGGGTGCCACCGTTGACCCGCAACGAACCCAGCGTCCACCAGTAGAGGCCGAGCGCCGTGGCGAAGACGCCCATCCACACCAGCACGCCCCATTGCAGGCCGGTGCTGGGCAGCCGCGCCGGATTGCCGAACAGCAGGAAGGATAGCGCCGCCACCAGCAGGGCACCGAAAAAGAACAGCCCGAAGTAGCGATGCAGGGCACCCTGCCCGGCATAGGCATGGCCCAGGTGCTTGCACAGCACCTGGCCGGCGGCGAAGGTCAGGTTGGCTACCTGCAGCAACAGGAAGCCGAGCAGATAGTCACCGGTCAGCGGCTGGAAACGGATCAGCGCCGCGCCGCCCACCGCCACCACGGCCGCCAGCAGCGACCAGAGGCGCAAGCGCCGCTGCCAGGCGTCGTCCAGCAGGGTCACATAGATCGGCGTGAGCACGGTGAACAGCAGCACCTCGGGCACCGTCAGCACGGCAAAGCTGCGGTACAGGCACAGATAGGTGATGCCGAACTGCAGCGCGCCCGCCGCCATCAGCCCCAGGGCGAAGCGTCCCGGCACCCCGCGCCAGCGGGTGAACGGCAGGAACAGCACGAAGGCGATGGCCACGCGGACCAGCACGGCGAAATCGCTGTCGACCCGACCGGCGAGGTACTCGCCGATCAGGCTGAAGGAAAACGCCCAGATGAGGGTGACGAGCAGGAGATAAGGCATGGCGGCGACGCACGAAAAAGGTGCGCGACCTTAACGTGCCCGTCGCCGGAGGGAAACCCCCGGCTCGTCACCAGCTAGCGGGTGGCGTTGAGGCCCGCGGGCTCGGCGCCGCTGAGCGCCGCTACCGACTGATTGGCCTGCAGCACATTGTCGGCGCCCGAGACCAGGGTCTTGGGTTCGGCCACGCCGGCGGCGCGCGACCAGTAGACCTGCTGATTGGAACCGCCCACGGCGATGTCGGCCTGGCTGAGCAGGGTCAGCCGCGCCTGGGCGCCGTAGCCATAGGCATCGACCTTGGCCAGGCCGTCGCTGCCGCGCACATTGGCCTGCACCTGCTGGTAGCCACCGCCAATGCTCAGGCTGGCCACCGCGCCCTTGACCGTGGTGACGCTACCCAGACCATGGATGGTCAGCGCCTGGGCGCTGTCGAGCACCAGCCGATGATGACTGCCGTAGACGGTCACCGTGCCGCACTGACCTTTCAGCGTCAGGGTATTGCCTTCGCCGGACAGGGACACGTCCCGGCCTTCGCAGTCGAGCGTGCGACTGATGTTCATGCCGTCGATATCGAGCGGCTCGGCTGCCGCCGCGCGGGATTCCTCGGCCTGGACCAGCAGCGGCGCGATGACCAGACAGCAACCCAGCAACGCCTTGAATGACGACATGAAGACTCCTTGTCTTGCCTAGAGTGGGAAACTCATCGGCTGACTTGGAGGGCGGCGCGGGTGGGACATTTGACCCGCCGCGCGACATTTTTTCATGCCGTGATGAACGCCGCGTTTTCCCAGGGCGACCGCAGGCACTAACATGCGCCCTTTCGTGGCTCCAGAGCGCTCGATGAAGACTCCACGCGTTTCCCTCGATCAATGGCGGACCCTGCAGGCGGTGGTGGATCACGGCGGCTATGCCCAGGCCGCCGAGGTGCTGCATCGCTCCCAGTCGTCGGTCAGCTATACCGTCGCCCGCATGCAGGAGCAGCTCGGCGTGCCATTGTTGCGTCTGGAGGGCCGGCGCGCCGTGCTGACCGATGCCGGCGCCGTGCTCCTGCGCCGCTCGCGCCGCCTGGTGCAGCAGGCCAGCCAGCTGGAGGAACTGGCCTATCACATGGAACAGGGCTGGGAATCCGAGGTGCGGCTGGTGGTGGACGCCGCCTACCCGACCCGTCCGCTGCTGCTGTGCCTGCGCGAATTCATGCCGCAGAGTCGTGGTTGCCGCATACGCCTGCGCGAAGAGGTCCTGTCCGGGGTGGAGGAGGCCCTGCTCGACGGCTCGGCGGACCTGGCGATCACCGGCCTGGTGATCGCCGCCCATCTGGGCGCCTCCCTGGGCAACGTGGAATTCGTCGCCGTCGCCCATCCCGAGCATCCGCTGCACCTGCTGCAGCGCACCCTGGTGACCGCCGATCTGGAAGAGCAGCTGCAGATCGTCATCCGCGACAGCGGCCGCGCCCAGCCACGGGATGCCGGCTGGCTGGCCGCCGAACAACGCTGGACGGTGGGCAGCATCAGCACCGCCGCCACCTTCCTGCGCGACGGCCTGGGCTTCGCCTGGCTGCCGCGGGACGCCATCCAGACCGATCTCGACGCCGGCCTGCTCAAGCCGCTGCCGCTGGAACAGGGCGCCCAGCGCTTCCATCCCTTCCAGCTCTACAAGACCCGCCAGCACGAGCTGGGCCCGGCGTCACAGATCCTCATGAACCTGCTGCGCAAGCATGCCCTGCCACGCTGACCGTGGCGGGGTGCCAGCCGGGTTGCTATCGTTCGCCAGTCGTCTCTGCCACTCAAGGATTCATCATGTTCAAAGCCCTGCTTGCCGCCTGCGCCCTGTTCGTCGCCTCCACCACCTGGGCCGCGGACAATCCGCACGTGCTCATCAGCACCAACAAGGGTGACATCGAGGTCGAGCTGGATGCGGCCAAGGCACCGGTCAGCACCGAGAACTTCCTGGGCTACGTCGACAGCGGCTTCTACAAGGGCACCCTGTTCCATCGCGTCATCCCCGGCTTCATGATCCAGGGCGGTGGCTACACCCGCGACATGCAGGAAAAACGCACCAAGGCGCCGATCAAGAACGAAGCCGACAACGGCCTGAAGAACCTGCGTGGCACCCTGGCCATGGCACGGACCTCGGACGTCAACTCCGCCACCAGTCAGTTCTTCATCAACGTCGAGAACAATGCCTTCCTGGACCACGGCTCGCGCGACTTCGGCTACGCGGTATTCGGCAAGGTCGTGCGCGGCATGGAAGTCGTCGACCAGATCGCCGGGGTCCAGACCACGCGCCAGGGCATGCTGCGCGACATTCCCCGTGAACCGGTGATGATTCTCGCTGCCAAACGGCTGTAGCCGACCCGTCCTGCCGGACGATCCGCTGGCGGTCGTCCGGTTAACCAGGCGAGGCCCCAGTGCGAGACGCCGTCTCCCCCCACAAGGACCCCGCATGATCTTTCGCCGCTTCGAACGCATCATCGATGCGTTTCGGGAAGCCCCCGATGAAATGCCGCCCACTGGGATCGGCGCCTTCTATCTCCACTTTCTCAAGCAAGCCTGGCCGGCCTTTGCCCTGCTGCTGGCAGTGGGGCTGATCGGCGCCCTCGTCGAAGTCGCCCTGTTCAACTTCATCGGCCAGATCGTCGACCTCGCGGGCAGTGCGCCCAACAGCACGGTGTTCTTCCAGGAACACGGTGGGACCCTGATCTGGATGGCAGTGGTCACCCTGGTCATCCGGCCCCTGTTCATCAGCCTGCACGACCTGCTGGTGCACCAGACCATCACCCCCAGCCTCACCACCCTGATCCGCTGGCAGAACCATCGCTACGTGCTCAAGCAGAGCCTGGGCTTCTTCCACAGCGACTTCGCCGGGCGCATCTCCAGCCGTATCATGCAGACCGGTGTTTCCCTGCGCGACTCGGCGGTGCAGGCGGTGGACGCGATCTGGCACGTGCTGATCTTCGCCGTCACCTCGCTGATCCTGTTCGCCCAGGCCGATGTCTGGCTGATGGTCCCGCTGATCCTCTGGATCATCGGCTATGTCATCGCCCTGTGGTATTTCGTGCCCCAGACCAAGGAGCGTTCGGCCATTGCCTCCGAAGCCCGCTCGCAGCTCTCCGGGCGTATCGTCGACGGCTACACCAACATCTCCACGCTCAAGCTGTTCTCCCACTCGGCCCAGGAGGAGCAATACGCCCGCCAGGCCATGGAAGAGCAGACCGAAAAGGCCGAGAGCGCCGCTCGGCTGATCACCGCCATGGGCGTGACCATCGCCATCCTCAGCGGCTTCCTCATAGCGGGCACCACGGGCCTGGCCCTCTGGCTCTGGCACCAGGGCGTCATCTCGGTGGGGGCCATCGCCCTGGCCACCGGCCTGGTGATCCGTATCAACAGCATGTCCGGCTGGATCATGTGGGTGGTCAACGGCATCTTCGAAAACATCGGCATGGTGCAGGACGGCATGAGCACCATCGCCAAGCCGCGCCAGGTTGGCGACGCCGAGGACGCCAAGCCGTTGCAGGTGACCCGGGGCGCGGTGCTGTTCGAGGACATCGCCTTTCACTACGGCAAGGGCGCCGGCATCATCGAAGGCCTGACCCTAGACGTGGCCCCGGGCGAGAAGATTGGCCTGGTCGGCCCTTCGGGCGCCGGCAAGTCGACGCTGATCAACGTGCTCTTGCGCCTCTATGACCTGGAAGGCGGTCGCATCCTGGTCGATAGCCAGGACATCGCCCACGTCACCCAGGAAAGCCTGAGGTGCCAGATCGGCGTGGTTACCCAGGACACCTCGCTGCTGCACCGTTCGATCCGCGAGAATCTCCTCTACGGTCGTCCCGAAGCCACTGATGAAGAGCTGCACGCCGCCCTGCGCAAGGCCAAGGCCGACGACTTCATCGCCCGCATCACCGACGCTCATGGCCGTACCGGGCTGGATGCCCAGGTGGGTGAACGCGGGGTCAAGCTCTCCGGCGGTCAGCGCCAGCGCATCGCCATCGCCCGCACCCTGCTCAAGGACGCGCCGATCCTGCTGCTGGACGAAGCCACCTCCGCCCTCGACTCCGAGGTGGAAGCGGCGATCCAGGAAAGCCTGGAAACCCTGATGGAAGGCAAGACGGTGATCGCCATCGCTCACCGCCTGTCAACCATCTCGCGCATGGATCGCCTGGTGGTCATGGAGCGCGGGCAGATCGTCGAGATGGGCTCCCACGACGAGCTGATTGCCTACAATGGCCTCTATGCCCGTCTATGGCGCCACCAGACCGGCGGCTTCGTCGGTCACGGCGTACCGGGCAGGCAGCGGGTGCGCAGCAGCTCCAGCTGACGCTGCTGGTCCAGGCCCGGATAGAAGCCTTCGATCTTCTGCAGGCCACCCAGCCAGCTGCGCTTCTCCACCACGCACTCGAACACCGGGCAGGCGGCCTGCCCGGTCTTGCCGCAGTCCTGGTAGTAGCCAAGGCGCTGGCTCTTCTGCGCCGTACCCTGGAACGGACCCTGGCGTTCCTGCAGCACATAGAAGTCGATATTCGCGGCGCTGCGATGATTCTCCCATTGGAACGCCAGGGTGCTGGGATAGAAGAGCACCAGCAGGCCTGCCAGCAGCAACCAGAGAATGCCGGCCGTCACCGGCAGCGGCAGACGCGAACGGAAGCGGCTGCCACCGCGAATGATCAGCGCGGTCACCACCGTGACCAGCGCCAGGGCGATGCACAGCGACGGCAGGCCGGTGACGACCTGCCCCGCCACGCCGATGTCCAGGCCGCTGGGCGACGGTACCGTCCGGTAGCCGATCTCCACGCGCTCCCAGCCCACCTGATTGCCGATCAGACCAACGAGACCAAAGACCGCGGCCAGGCCAAGGAGCACCCAGAAGGTACGGGGATTGCTGCTGCGCATAGGGAATCTCGTCCAGACAAAGACCGGGAGACTGCCTAAGCCCGCCGGCGAAGGCAAATCGGAATTCCGCCGGTCCCGGCGCCTGAAGCCGGAGGTTCGGCAAGCCGCTGTCGAGCTGATAGACTGCCGCCCCGCAGCCGCCACACACCGTGGCCCAACGCGAGTGGTTATCGTGGAAATTTTCAAAGAATTCGTTTTCGAAGCCGCACACTTCCTGCCCAACGTGCCGGCCGGGCACAAGTGCGGTCGTCTCCATGGGCATTCCTTCAAGGTAGGCCTGCACCTCGAGGGCGCCATCGACCCTCATACCGGCTGGGTGCGGGATTTCGCCGACATCAAGACCGTCTTCAAACCCCTGTACGAGCGTCTCGACCACCATTATCTGAACGACATCCCGGGCCTCGAGAACCCCACCAGCGAAGTGCTCGCGCGCTGGATCTGGCAACAGCTCAAGCCTCTGCTACCCGAGCTCAGCCAGGTTCGCGTCCACGAGACCTGTACCTGCGGCTGCATCTACCGCGGCGACTAATTCGCCCCTCCCATTCAAGGCGGCGATGGCGGCAGTCATTTTTCTGCCATAATTCGCGCCTGCCAACTGTCGACGTATCCCCATGTTCGAACTTTTCAGCGGACTCCACGCCTGGGTCGCCATCAGCCTCGTCCTGGCCCTGGCCTTTGTGCTGGCCTTTGAATTCATCAACGGCTTTCACGACACCGCCAACGCCGTCGCCACGGTGATCTATACCAAGGCGATGCCGCCGCACCTCGCGGTGTTCTTCTCCGGTATCTTCAATTTCCTCGGCGTGCTGCTCGGCGGGGTCGGCGTCGCCTACGCCATCGTCCACCTGCTGCCGGTCGAGCTCTTGATCAACGTCAACACCGGCCACGGCCTGGCCATGGTGTTTTCGCTGCTCGCCGCGGCCATCACCTGGAACCTGGGCACCTGGTACTTCGGTATCCCGGCCTCCAGCTCCCACACCCTGATCGGCTCCATCCTCGGTGTCGGGGTGACCAACGCCCTGCTGACCGGCCTGCCGGTGAGCGAAGGCGTGAACTGGCAGAAGGCGATCGACATCGGCCTGTCGCTGATCTTCTCGCCGCTGGCCGGCTTCGCCGTCGCCGGCCTGCTGCTGCTCGCCCTCAAGCGCTGGCGGCCGCTGTCGAAGATGCACAAGACCCCGGAACAGCGCCGCGAAGTGGATGCCAAGAAGCACCCGCCCTTCTGGAATCGCCTGATGCTGGTCCTCTCGGCCATGGGCATGAGCTTCGTGCACGGCTCCAACGACGGTCAGAAAGGCATCGGCCTGATCATGCTGGTGCTGATCGGCATCGTCCCGGCCAAGTTCGTGCTGGACCTGGACAGCACCACCTACCAGATCGAGCGCACCCGCGACGCGGCCATCCACCTGGGCCAGTTCTACGAGCGCCAGGGCGACAACCTCAAGGACTTTCTCGCCGAAGTGCCCGGCAATCGCGACCTGCCCCAGGAATTCCGCTGCGCCCCGCACATGACCGTGCCGACCCTGCAGGCGCTGCTGGCCGATCTGGAAGGCATCACCGACTACCGCGCCATGAGCGACGACCATCGCCAGCAGGTCCGCCGCTATCTGCTGTGCCTGGACGACACCGCCAAGAAGGTGAGCAAGCTGCCGGTGCTGACCGCGCGCGATCGCGACGACCTCAGCCGCCTGCGCAAGGACCTCACCAGCACCACCGAATACGCGCCCTTCTGGGTCATCATCGCGGTCGCCCTGGCCCTGGGCATCGGCACCATGGTCGGCTGGCGCCGCGTGGTGCTCACGGTGGGCGAGAAGATCGGGCGCCAGGGCATGACCTATGCGCAGGGCGTGAGCGCCCAGGTGACGGCCGTGGCCGCCATCGGCATGGCCAACGTCTTCGCCCTGCCCGTCTCCACCACCCACGTACTGTCCTCGGGCGTGGCCGGCACCATGGTCGCCAACCGCAGTGGCCTGCAGGGCAGCACGGTGCGCAACATCCTCATGGCCTGGGTCCTGACCCTGCCGGCCTCCATGGCCCTCTCCGCCGGCCTGTTCTGGCTGGCGCACCTGTTCCTGTGACCCGTGCCGACCGGGCCCCGCGCGAGCGGCGTCCGGTCGGACCCCTCGTCGGGAATGCCTGAACAGGATAGCTATTGACGAGTCTAGTGAATTGTGTCCCAGCAGAGACACCTTTCCGAGACAGCCGTACGGTGAACGTCAATGACTCCTGCGACCTACATCCTTCTCCTGGTACTTGGCTGGCTGGCCCTGGCGCTGGCCATACTCTGGGCCATGCTGCGCCTGGCACGACGCGCCAGACCCGTGGCGACGTCCGCGCCCGAGCCGCTGCCCACGGCCATGCCCACCTCTCCCGTGAGTCCAGGCAAACACCTGGCCTGCTAATGCTGCGGACGTGACGAGGCCACCTCGACACCCAGACAGTGCGCGGAAGAAAAAGAAGGATTCTTATTGTTTGAAAGGAAGGGATTCGAACGGACGCGAATCAGGTGAGCAGGGTATTTTCCTGAGCGCTGCGGCTCATCTGCTCGAGGATCTGGTCTTGCTGCTGCGGGGTCAGGGTGTCCCAGCAGTGATGCTTGATGAACAGTCCGGCGCCAAAGGCGACATACAGCGACAGGGCGACGATGACGAGCGTTTCCAGCCCGACGATGGCCCAGGAACGAGTCTTGGACGTATTGTCCTTGGTTTTCATAACGACCTCATCAAATTAAGAGGGGCAATAGTTTAGTCCCTTAAGCAACGACCGTGCAGCGCCAGTCGTCGAATGGTCAAGCCGCTTGACCTGAATCCTCGAGATGGCTGTCCGCTTCTGCCGAATCGATCGCGCCGACAACATTTCCCCACAGCCAAGCCGCGGCGGTGCGAATGCACGCCAGGCGCCGCGCTGGTATACTCCGCCGACTGACGGGTCGCTGCAGGCCCTGCCGGTTCCGCTGGCTGTATCGGCCGATCCCGCAATTTCCGCAGCGACGCTTTGTCGCATCGCACGTCCATCGCCGCCGCGCCTGTCGCGCGGCCCGATAACGCCTTCTTGGGGCGTCTATCGACTCAAGGGTCGATCCTCGCTCGCCCGGCTTCGCGCCACAGCTGTGATAAAGAGGAGTTAAAGCAAGACATGTCCACCACGTCGAAGATCATCTACACCCTGACCGACGAAGCGCCCGCCCTCGCGACCTATTCGCTGCTACCCATCGTCGAGGCCATCACCGCCTCCTCCGGCGTCGCCCTCGAAACCCGTGACATCTCCCTTGCCGGCCGCATCATCGCCCTCTTCCCCGAGCACCTGAAGGAAGAGCAGCGCATCTCCGACCACCTCGCCGAACTCGGCGAGCTGGCCACCACTCCCGAAGCCAACATCATCAAGCTGCCCAACATCAGCGCCTCGGTACCGCAGCTCAAGGCCGCGATCAAGGAACTGCAGGGTCAGGGTTACGCCCTGCCGGATTATCCGGACGAGCCGAAAAACGACCAGGAAAAGGACGTCAAGGCGCGTTACGACAAGGTCAAGGGCAGTGCCGTGAACCCGGTCCTGCGCGAAGGCAACTCCGACCGCCGCGCGCCGCTGTCGGTCAAGAACTACGCCCGCAAGCACCCCCATCGCATGGGTGCCTGGAGCGCCGACTCCAAGTCCCACGTTGCCCACATGGACGCCCATGACTTCTATGGCAGCGAGCGCTCGGCCACGATCGAGAACGCCGGCAGCCTGAAGATCGAACTGATCGGCAAGGACGGCAGCAGCAAGGTCCTGAAAGAGAAGACCGCGGTCAAGCCCGGCGAGATCGTCGATGCCTCGACCATGAGCCGCAAGGCCCTGCAGAGCTTCATCGCCGCCCAGATCGAAGACGCCAAGGCCAAGGGCGTGCTGTTCTCGGTGCACCTGAAGGCCACCATGATGAAGGTCTCCGACCCCATCATGTTCGGCATCATCGTCGGCGAGTTCTACAAGGACGTACTGGCCAAGCACGAAGCCGCCCTGAAAGAAGCCGGCTTCGACCGCAACAACGGCATCGGCGACCTCTACGCTCGCCTGTCCAGCCTGCCGGAAGCCACCCAGGCCGCCATCAAGGCCGATTTCGACGCCCAGTACGCTCAGCGTCCGGCGCTGGCCATGGTCAACTCCGACAAGGGCATCACCAACCTGCACGTACCGAGCGACGTCATCGTCGACGCCTCCATGCCGGCCATGATTCGTGATTCCGGCAAGATGTGGAACACCGAAGGCAACCTGCAGGACACCAAGGCCATCATCCCCGACCGCTGCTATGCCGGCGTCTACCAGGTGGTGATCGAGGACTGCAAGCAGCACGGCGCCTTCAATCCCAGCACCATGGGCAGCGTACCCAACGTCGGCCTGATGGCGCAGAAGGCCGAGGAATACGGTTCCCACGACAAGACCTTCCAGATCCCCACCGACGGTACCGTGCGCGTGACCGACGACCAGGGCAAGGTGGTCTTCGAGCATCCGGTCGAGGCCGGTGACATCTGGCGCATGTGCCAGACCAAGGACGCGCCGATCCAGGACTGGGTCAAGCTCGCCGTCAACCGTGCCCGCGCCAGCGGCACCCCGGCGATCTTCTGGCTGGACCAGAATCGCGCCCATGATGCCCAGGTCATCGCCAAGGTCGAGCGCTACCTCAAGGACCATGACACCAACGGCCTGGACATCCGCGTCCTGTCGCCCGAGGAAGCCACCCGCGTGTCCCTGGAGCGCATCCGCAAGGGCGAGGACACCATCTCGGTGACCGGCAACGTCCTGCGCGACTACCTGACCGACCTCTTCCCCATCATGGAACTGGGCACCAGCGCCAAGATGCTGTCCATCGTCCCGCTGATGAACGGCGGCGGCCTGTTCGAGACCGGCGCCGGCGGCTCCGCGCCCAAGCACGTCCAGCAGCTGGTGCAGGAAAACCACCTGCGCTGGGACTCCCTGGGCGAATTCCTGGCCCTGGCCGAATCCCTGAACCACCTGGGCGAAACCACCGGTAACGCCAAGGCCAAGATCCTCGCCAAGACCCTGGACCAGGCCAACGGCCAGTTCCTCGACAGCAACAAGTCGCCGTCGCGCAAGACAGGTGAACTGGACAACCGCGGCAGCCACTTCTACCTGGCGCTGTACTGGATCCAGGCCCTGGCCGAGCAGAGCGAAGACGCCGAGCTCAAGGCCCAGTTCGCGCCGGTGGCCAAGTCGCTGACCGCCGACGAAGCCAAGGTGGTCGCCGAGCTGAACGGCGTCCAGGGCCAGGCCGTGGACATCGGTGGCTACTACCATCCCGACCAGGCCAAGACCCGCCAGGCCATGCGTCCGAGCGCCACGCTCAACGCCGCCCTGGAACAGCTCAAGGGCTGAACCTGAAGGCTGCGTCCGCAGCCTGAACGGTTGATTCGGCGAACCCCGGCCCTGGCCGGGGTTCGCTGCATTTGGGACCAACAAAGCTTAAGGCGTATACTGCGCGATTACCGATAGCGGAGTCCGAGATGGATTGGCACGCCCACGTCACCGTGGCCACCGTGGTGGAAGACGCCGGTCGTTTCCTGCTGGTGGAAGAAGAGAAGCAGGGTCGCCTGGTGCTCAATCAGCCGGCCGGGCACCTTGAGCCGGGCGAGAGCCTGATCGAGGCGGCACGCCGCGAGACCCTGGAAGAAACCGCCTGGCAGGTGGAGATCCAGGGCGTGATCGGCATCGGCCTCTATGTGGCGCCAGCCAATGGCGTCACCTACTACCGCACGGCCTTCCATGCCCGCCCCCTGGCCCACGATCCCGGGCGCGCCCTGGACGCCGATATCACCCGCGCGGTGTGGCTGACGCTCGACGAGATCCGCGCCGAACAGGCGCGGCTGCGCAGCCCCCTGGTCCTGGACGCCATCGAGAAATACCTGGACGGCCACCGCTATCCCCTGTCGATGATCGTAGATATGAGAGGTTTTTGAAGTGAACGGCACCCGCGTCATCGTCGGCATGTCCGGCGGAGTGGATTCCTCGGTCTCGGCCCTCTTGCTCAAGGAGCAGGGCTATCAGGTCGAGGGCCTGTTCATGAAGAACTGGGACGAGGATGACGGCACCGAGTACTGCACCGCCAAGGACGACCTGGCCGATGCCCAGGCGGTCTGCGACCGCATCGGCATCAAGTTGCACACAGCCAACTTCGCCGCCGAATACTGGGACCACGTCTTCGAGCATTTCCTCGCCGAATACAAGGCTGGCCGGACGCCGAATCCGGACATCCTCTGCAACCGCGAGATCAAGTTCAAGGCCTTCCTCGACTATGCCCTGGCCCTGGGCGCCGAGCTGATCGCCACCGGCCACTACGTGCGTCGTCGCGATGTCGACGGCCAGACCCTGCTGCTCAAGGGCCTGGATGCCAACAAGGACCAGAGCTATTTCCTCCACGCCGTGGGCGGCGAGCAGCTGGCGCGCACCCTCTTCCCGGTGGGCGAACTGGAAAAGCCCGAGGTCCGCGCCATCGCCGAGCTGCATGGCCTGGCCACCGCGCGCAAGAAGGACTCCACCGGCATCTGCTTTATCGGCGAGCGCCGCTTCAGCGACTTCCTCAAGCAGTACCTGCCGGCCCAGCCGGGCGACATCGAGACCACCACCGGCGAGGTCATCGGCCGCCACCACGGCCTGATGTACCACACCATCGGCCAGCGCCAGGGCCTGGGCATCGGCGGCATGAAGGACGCCGGTGACGATCCCTGGTACGTGCTGAGCAAGGACCTGACGCGCAACGTGCTGATCGTCGGCCAGGGCAACGCTCACCCCTGGCTGTTCGCCGAGGCCCTGACCGTCGGCGAGATGTTCTGGGTCAACGACCTGGAGCTCGCCCAGCCGCGCCGCCTCACCGCCAAGGTTCGCTATCGCCAGCAGGACCAGCCCTGCCGGATCGAGCGCCAGGGCGCCGGCTACCGGGTGGTCTTCGACGAACCCCAGCGTGCCGTGACCCCCGGCCAGTCGGTGGTCTTCTACGACGGCGACGTCTGCCTGGGCGGCGGCGTGATCGAACACTACCAACCCGCCTGCGCCGAGGCGCCCGCCGCATGAATCGTACCCAGCAACAACTCATCGCCCTGGGCGGCGTCTTCCAGGCCTCCCTGCTGGTCGACCAGCTGGCGCGCACCGGCCAGGTCGCGGAAGAACCCCTGGCCTGCCTGCTCGGCAGCCTGCTGGTAAGGGATCCGGGCAGCACCCTGGAGGTCTATGGCGGCAGCGTCGCCCCCTTGCGCGAAGGCCTCGGCGCCCTCTCCAGCACCCTGGAGCGCAATCCCAACAGCCTGCAGCGCGAGCCTCTGCGCTACGCCCTGGCGATGACCGCCCTGGAACGCAAGCTGGAGAAGCGCGGCGACCTGCTCGACCTCATCGGCCGGCGCCTCACCCAGATCCAGTCCCAGGTCGAACACTTCGGGGTGGCCCACGAAAACGTCATCGCCGCCTGCGGTGGCCTCTACGAGGACACCCTGAGCACCTTCAAGCAGCGCATCCAGGTGCACGGCGAAATGCGCTACCTGCAGCAGTCCGCCACCGCTTCGCGGGTGCGCGCCCTGCTGCTGGCCGGCATCCGTTCCGCCCGCCTGTGGCGCCAGCTCGGCGGCCATCGCTGGCAGTTGGTGCTCAATCGCCGCAAGCTGCTCGACAACCTCTATCCCCTGCGCAACAGCTGATCCCGGACTGGCCGGCGGCGGTACTACAGCCCCGGCCTTTGCGTGTAGAATTCCGCCCCTTTCTCCCCCGCTACCAAGAGAATGCCCATGCAGCTCTCCTCGCTCACCGCCGTATCGCCCATCGACGGCCGTTACGCCGGCAAGACCGCCGCCCTGCGCCCCATCTTCAGCGAATTCGGCCTGATCCGTTTCCGCGCCCAGGTCGAGGTCCGCTGGCTGCAGCGCCTGGCCGCCCACGCCGGCATTCCCGAGGTCGCCCCCTTCTCCGCCGAGGCCAATGCCCTGCTGGACAAGCTGGCCACCGACTTCAGCGTCGAGCAGGCGCAGCGGGTCAAGGACATCGAGCGCACCACCAACCACGACGTCAAGGCCATCGAGTACCTGCTCAAGGAAGAGGTCGCCGACCTGCCGGAACTGGCTGCGGTGAGCGAATTCATCCACTTCGCCTGCACCTCCGAGGACATCAACAACCTGTCCCATGCGCTGATGCTGCGCGAAGGTCGTGACCAGGTGCTGCTGCCGCTGATGCGCCAGATCGCCGGCGAGATCCGTGCGCTGGCCCATCGCTTCGCCGACGTGCCCATGCTCTCGCGCACCCATGGCCAGCCCGCCTCCCCCACCAGCCTGGGCAAGGAACTGGCCAACGTGGTCTATCGCCTGGAGCGCCAGATCGAGCAGATCGCCGCCGTCCGCCCGCTGGGCAAGATCAACGGCGCCGTGGGCAACTACAACGCCCACCTGTCCGCCTACCCGGACGTCGACTGGGAAGCCAATGCACGCACCTTCATCGAAGGCGACCTCGGCCTGACCCTGAATCCCTACACCACCCAGATCGAGCCGCACGACTACATCGCCGAGCTGTTCGACGCCATCGCCCGTTTCAACACCATCCTGATCGACTTCGACCGGGACATCTGGGGCTACATCTCCCTCGGCTACTTCAAGCAGAAGACCGTGGCCGGCGAGATCGGCTCCTCGACCATGCCGCACAAGGTCAATCCCATCGACTTCGAGAACTCCGAAGGCAACCTGGGTATCGCCAACGCCATCCTCCAGCACCTGGCCAGCAAGCTGCCGATCTCCCGCTGGCAGCGCGACCTGACCGACTCCACCGTGCTGCGCAACCTGGGCACCGGCCTGGCCCACGGCGTGATCGCCTACGAAGCCACCCTCAAGGGCATCAGCAAGCTGGAACTCAACGCCGCCCGCATCGCCGAAGACCTGGACGCCTGCTGGGAAGTCCTGGCCGAGCCGGTGCAGACCGTGATGCGCCGCTATGGCGTGGCCAACCCCTACGAGAAACTCAAGGAGCTGACCCGTGGCAAGGGCATCAGCGCCAGCGCCCTGCAGGATTTCATCGACGGTCTGGAGATCCCCGAGGCCGCCAAGGCGGAACTGCGCCAGCTGACCCCGGCCGGCTATATCGGCAACGCTGCCGAACAGGCCCGTCGGGTCTGAAGATCATCCTTTTTCTACGCCCGGCCTCGCCGGGCGTTTTTCATTGCGCGAGGTGTGCATGAACCCGGATCAACCCCTGCAACTGCTCGGCGGCCTGACCGCCCGTGAATTCCTCCGCGACTACTGGCAGCAGAAACCCCTGCTGATCCGCCAGGCCCTCCCGGACTTCCAGAATCCCCTGGAGCCCGACGAACTGGCCGGCCTGTCGCTGGAAGAGGAAATCGAATCCCGCCTGATCATCGGCCAGGACCAGACCTGGGAGCTGCGCCGCGGTCCGCTCCCGGAAGACACCTTCGCCGGCCTGCCCGAGCGGGACTGGACCCTGCTGGTGCAATCGGTCGACCAGTTCGTGCCCGAGGTGGCCGAGGTGCTGGAGTCTTTCCGCTTCCTGCCCAACTGGCGCGTCGACGACATCATGGTCAGCTATGCCGCCCCCGGTGGCGGTGTCGGCCCCCACTACGATCACTATGACGTCTTACTGCTGCAGGGCCATGGCCGCCGCCGCTGGCGCATCGGCCAGCAATGCACCGCCGACAGCCCGCTGATCGACGGCCTGGAGCTGAAGATCCTTGCCGATTTCCAGCAGACCGACGAATGGGTCCTGGAACCGGGTGACATGCTCTACCTGCCGCCAGGTCTGGCCCATGACGGCATCGCCGAAGACGAATGCATGACCTACTCCATCGGCTTCCGCGCGCCCAGCGCCGGCGAGGTGCTCACCCACTTCACCGATTTCCTCGCCCAGTTCATCCCCGAGGACGAGCGCTACAGCGACGCCGGCTGCGCGCCGGCCAGCGAGCATCCGGCGGAGATCCCGCCCGAGGCCATCGAACGCCTGCGCGGCCTGATGGAGCGCCACCTGAGCGATGATCGCCTGCTGCTGGCCTGGTTCGGCCAGCACATGACCGAGCCGCGCTATCCGGAGCGGGTCGCCGGGGAAAACCTCAGCGCCAAGCAGCTGCGCAAGGAACTCGACGAAGGCGCCCTGCTGATGCGCAACCCCAGCGGCCGCATCGCCTGGAGCCGCCTGGAAGACGAGGTGATGGTGTTCGCCAGCGGCCAGAGCCGTCTGCTGCCCATGCGCCTGCAACCGCTGCTCGACCTGCTATGCTCGGCGGAGGTCTTGCACGAGGCCAATCTTGCGCCCTGGCTGCAGGACGACGATGCCATGCGCCTGATCCGCGAACTGCTCCAGCAGGGCAGCCTGATCTTCGCCGGAGAAGACGACGACGAGTGAGAGGGAGCCGCCGTGGACGAGTCCTTTGCCGATCTGACCCTGGGCGCCCTGCCCGAACCCCGGCTCGGCCAGGACCTCGCCCTGCGCCTCGAATGCCTGGACGCCCTGCGTGAGCACAGCGTCCGCCTCATCGCTCAAGCCAGCCGCCGGCTGTATATCCAGACCCCTGACCTGGAAGCGCCCCTCTACGACAACCTGGACGTCGAGGCGGCAATCAAGCGCCTGCTGCTGGGCCATCCGCGGCACCAGGTGCGCATCCTGATCAATGACAGCGCCAGTGCCGTGCGCCAGGGGCATCGACTCATCGCCCTGGCGCAGCGCCTGACCAGCAATCTGCTGATCCGGCGGCCACCGGCCGATCAGCAACCGGAAGGCAGCTGCCTGATCGTCGACGACCAGGCCCTGCTGCGCCGCACGGGCAGCGCCCCCACCGGCTTCGCCCGCTATGGCGACCGCGCCGCCGTCAAGATTCAGCAGCAGGTCTTCGATCGCCTCTGGGCGATCAGCCAGCCGGATCAGGAATTACGGAGGATGGTGCTGTGAAAGGTCTGCTGGCGCTCCTGCTGCTGTTGACGGCCACCGCCTGGGCCACCCCTCGTACCGAAGTCATTCCCCTGCAGTACCGCACCGCCGACGACCTGCTGCCCACCCTGCAAGCCGTCATCGGCAGTGAAGGCAAGGTCAACGTCTACGGCAATCAGCTGATCGTCAACGCCGAGCCGGCCAAGCTGGCGGAGATCAAGAATCTGCTGGCCCAGCTGGATACCCAGCCACGGCGCCTGCTCATCACCCTGGCCACCCGCGCCGGCAGTTCGGGTGCCAGTCAGGGTTATTCGGTAAACGGCAATGTGCATTCGCCCCAGGTACGCATCATCGAGGACAGCACCGACCAGCAAGAGGATGGCGCCCAGCGCGTCCAGGTCACCGAGGGCTACCCCGCCTTCATCCGCTTCGGTGCAGATGTGCCGGTGACCACCTACCAGACCTTGCCCTATGGCCAGAGCTACGCCCAGACCGATTACCGCCGCCTCGAACGGGGCTTTCAGGTCACCGCCCGCCTGAGCGGCAACCTGGTACATCTGGACATCAACAGCGTCGATGATCGCGCCGCGGCCATGCGTCCGGGCACGGTACAGACCCAGAGCGCCGCTACCCGTATCAGCGGCCCCCTGGGCCAGTGGCTGGACCTTGGCGGCTTCCGCCAGCAGGTCGAGGGCGACCAGAGCGGCCTTACCCGCCACTACTCGACCGAGGGCCGTGACGACCGTCAGTTGAGCATTCGCGCCGATCTCGTCGACTAGCAAATCGGCGAACGGTAGAACTCCTACAGCTGCCAGCAATCTAGGACACAAGGATCCAGCGAATTAATTGAGAATAATTCTTATATTCATTCTCAGATAAACTTGAAGTTCTGTTTAGTTTGATTCAAAGCAGTCCAATAGAATCTTTTTGGACCAATAAATTTACAGAATGAATCGATAGAGCATAAAATCCGTCTGTCTTGCGACACCGTGTCGCACTGATAGCGCCTGATACCCAATAATTAAGGATTCAAAGCATGTCTGAGTCGATCAGCCTACTCACCCACAACTGGAGCTTCGCGGTATTTCTCCTGGGCGTGGTTGGTCTGATCGGCTTCATGCTCGGAGTCTCGAGCCTGCTCGGCAGCAAAGCCGTGGGCCGCAGCAAGAACGATCCCTTCGAGTCCGGCATCGTCCCCACCGGGGGTGCCCGTCTCCGTCTCTCTGCCAAGTTCTACCTGGTCGCGATGCTCTTCGTGATCTTCGACGTCGAAGCCCTCTTTCTCTTCGCCTGGTCGGTGTCCATCCGTGAATCGGGATGGGCCGGCTTCGTGGAAGCCTCCATTTTCATAGCAATTCTGTTGGCGGGTCTTGTCTACCTGTGGCGAATCGGAGCGCTCGATTGGGCGCCTGCGAGCCGTCGCGAGCGGCAGGCGAAGTCGAAACAATGAGGCTTTGGCAATGCAATACAATCTCACCCGGATCGATCCCGATGCGGCAGTAGACCGCTATCCGGCCGGCCAACGGGAAACCGTTGCCGACCCTATGGAAAGTCAGGTCAACCGCAGCATCTTCATGGGCAAACTTGAGGATGTCCTGCGGGGCGCGGTCAATTGGGGGCGCAAGAATTCCCTCTGGCCCTACAACTTCGGCCTGTCCTGCTGCTACGTGGAGATGACCACCGCCTTCACGGCGCCCCACGACATCGCCCGCTTCGGCGCCGAAGTCATCCGGGCCTCGCCGCGTCAGGCCGACTTCATGGTCATCGCCGGCACTCCCTTCATGAAGATGGCCCCGGTCATCCAGCGCCTGTACGAGCAGATGCTGGAACCCAAGTGGGTGATTTCCATGGGCGCCTGCGCCAACTCCGGCGGTATGTACGACATCTACTCGGTCGTTCAGGGCGTGGACAAGTTCCTGCCCGTCGACGTCTATGTGCCCGGCTGCCCGCCTCGCCCCGAAGCCTTCCTCCAGGGCCTGATGCTCCTGCAGGACTCCATCGGTGAAGAGCGCCGCCCCCTTTCCTGGGTGGTGGGCGACCAGGGTATCTATCGCGCCGAGATGCCTTCGCAGCGCGAGCAGAACCGCGAGCGCCGCATCCAGGTCACCAACCTGCGCAGCCCAGACGAAGTGTAAGTCCCCTCCGGGACCTGCACGCTGACGACGATCGATTAGCGACGGAACATCATGACCGCAGACACCGCTCTGTCCGCCTCTGCGCTCGCCCCTGCCGGCAATGCGTCGGTGGTTGGCGAACTCCAGGGCCAATTCGGCGCCGACGCCCTGACCCTGCAAGACACCCGTACCGGCATGCCGGTGATCTGGGTGGCGCGCGAAAAAATCATCGAGGTACTGCGCTTCCTGCGCAACCTGCCCCGCCCCTACGTCATGCTCTATGACCTGCATGGTGTGGACGAGCGCCTGCGGACCCATCGCCGCGGCCTCCCCAATGCGGACTTCACGGTGTTCTACCACCTGCTGTCCATCGACCGTAACAGCGATGTGATGCTCAAGGTGGCCCTGTCCGCCAACGACCTGCGCCTGCCCACCGCCACCGGCATCTACCCCAATGCCAACTGGTACGAGCGGGAAGTGCTGGACATGTACGGCATACATTTCGATGGCCACCCGCTGCCCAAGCGCATGCTGATGGCCGACAACTGGCAGGGTCACCCGCTACGCAAGGACTATCCGGCGCGGGCCACCGAATTCGATCCCTATGCGCTGAACGCCGCCAAGCAGGACCTCGAACAGGAGACCCTGAGATTCAAGCCCGAAGAGTGGGGCATGAAGGAACACGCGGAGAATTCCGACTACATGTTCCTCAACCTGGGTCCGAACCACCCTTCGGCCCACGGTGCCTTCCGCATCATCCTGCAGCTGGACGGCGAAGAGATCGTCGACTGCGTGCCGGAGATCGGTTACCACCATCGGGGCGCCGAGAAGATGGCCGAGCGCCAGTCCTGGCACAGCTACATCCCCTACACCGACCGGATCGATTATCTGGGTGGGGTGATGAACAACCTGCCCTACGTCCTTTCGGTGGAAAAGCTCGCCGGCATCAAGGTGCCGTCGCGGGTCGAATTCATCCGCGTGATGATGGCCGAGTTCTTCCGCATCAACAGCCACCTGCTGTACCTGGGCACCTATATCCAGGACGTCGGCGCCATGACCCCGGTGTTCTTTACCTTCACCGACCGTCAGCGTGCCTACAAGGTGATCGAGGCCATCACCGGCTTCCGCATGCACCCGGCCTGGTTCCGTATCGGTGGCGTTGCCCACGACCTGCCGCGTGGCTGGGACAAGCTGGTCCGCGAATTCCTCGACTGGATGCCCAAGCGCCTGGACGAGTACGAAAAGGCCGCGATGAAGAACAGCATCCTCATCGGCCGGACCAAGAACGTCGCCGTCTACAACACCAAGGAAGCCCTGGAGTGGGGTGTCACCGGCCCCAACCTGCGCGCCACCGGTCTCGATTTCGACCTGCGCAAGGCCCGTCCCTACTCCGGCTACGAGAACTTCGAATTCGAAGTGCCCATCGCCCACAACGGCGACTGCTACGACCGCGGCATGCTGCGCGTCGAGGAGATGCGCCAGAGCCTGCGCATCATCGAGCAGTGCCTGCAGCACATGCCCGAAGGCCCGTACAAGGCGGATCACCCGCTGACCACGCCGCCGCCCAAGGAGCGCACCCTGCAGCACATCGAGACCCTGATCACCCACTTCCTGCAAGTGTCCTGGGGTCCGGTGATGCCGGCTGGCGAAGCCTTCCAGATGATCGAGGCAACCAAGGGCGCCAACAGCTACTACCTGACGAGCGATGGCAGCACCATGAGCTACCGCACCCGCATCCGGACGCCGAGCTTCCCGCACCTGCAGCAGATCCCGGCCGTCATCCGCGGCAGCATGGTGTCCGACCTGATTGCCTATCTGGGCAGTATCGACTTCGTCATGGCCGACGTGGACCGCTGAGCATGAGCACCGAAACCCTGATCCAAACCGACCGTTTCGTCCTGAGCGAAACCGAGCGCTCGGCCATCGAGCACGAGATGCATCACTACGAGGACCCGCGCGCGGCGTCCATCGAAGCCCTCAAGATCGTCCAGAAGGAACGTGGCTGGGTGCCGGATGGCGCCATCTATGCCATCGGCGAAGTGCTGGGCATTCCCGCCAGCGACGTCGAGGGCGTGGCGACCTTCTATAGCCAGATCTTCCGCGTGCCGGTCGGCCGCCACATCATCCGCGTGTGCGACAGCATGACCTGCTACATCGGCGGCCACGAATCCGTGGTCGGCGAGATCCAGCGGCAGCTGGGCATCGGCCTGGGCC
This sequence comes from Pseudomonas sp. PS02302, assembly GCF_029959585.1. Lineage (NCBI taxonomy): Bacteria > Pseudomonadati > Pseudomonadota > Gammaproteobacteria > Pseudomonadales > Pseudomonadaceae > Pseudomonas > Pseudomonas sp. PS02302. The sequence goes on along the minus strand of NZ_JASCON010000048.1, from coordinate 11,725 downwards.
AGACCACCACCGACAGCCGCTTCACGCTGCTGCCGGTCTGCTGCCTGGGCAATTGCGATAAGGCCCCGGCGCTGATGATCGACGACGACACCCATGGCGATGTCCAACCTGCGGGCGTGGCCAAACTGCTGGAGGGATACGCATGAGACTGACCTCCTTCGGGCCTGCCAATAGCATCGCCCGTACCCCCGAGACCCATCCCCTGACCTGGCGCCTGCGTGAAGACGGCGCTCCGGTATGGCTGGAGGAATACCAGGCGAAGGACGGCTACGCCGCGGCGCGCAAGGCGCTGACCGCGCTGGCACCCGACGCCATCGTCCAGGAAGTCAAGGACTCCGGCCTCAAGGGCCGTGGCGGTGCGGGTTTCCCCACCGGCGTGAAGTGGGGCCTGATGCCCAAGGACGAATCCCTCGATATCCGCTACCTGCTGTGCAACGCGGACGAGATGGAGCCCAACACCTGGAAGGACCGCCTGCTCATGGAGCAGCTGCCGCACCTGCTGGTGGAAGGCATGCTGATCAGCGCCCGGGCGCTCAAGGCCTACCGTGGCTACATCTTCCTGCGCGGCGAATACGTCGACGCCGCCGCCAACCTGCGGCGCGCCGTGGAAGAAGCCAAGGCCGCCGGCCTGCTGGGCAAGAACATCCTCGGCAGCGGCTTCGATTTCGAGCTGTTCGTCCACACCGGCGCCGGTCGCTACATCTGTGGCGAGGAGACCGCGCTGATCAACTCCCTGGAAGGCCGTCGTGCCAACCCGCGCTCCAAGCCGCCCTTCCCCGCCGCCGTCGGCGTCTGGGGCAAGCCCACCTGCGTCAACAACGTCGAGACCCTGTGCAACGTGCCGGGCATCGTCGCGGGTGGCGTGGACTGGTACAAGAGCCTGGCCCGCGAAGGCAGCGAAGACATGGGCACCAAGCTCATGGGCTTCTCCGGCAAGGTGAAGAATCCCGGCGTCTGGGAACTGCCCTTCGGCATCACCGCCCAGGAGCTGTTCGAAGACTATGCCGGCGGCATGCGCGACGGCTTCACGCTGAAATGCTGGCAGCCCGGTGGCGCCGGTACCGGCTTCCTGCTACCCGAGCACCTCTCGGCGCAGATGTACGCCGGCGGCATCGGCAAGGTCGGCACCCGCATGGGCACCGGCCTGGCCCTGGCCGTGGACGACAGCGTCAACATGGTCTCGCTGCTGCGCAACATGGAAGAGTTCTTCGCCCGGGAATCCTGCGGCTGGTGCACCCCCTGCCGCGACGGCCTGCCCTGGAGCGTCAAGCTCCTGCGCAGCCTGGAGAAGGGTGAAGGCCAGCAGGGCGATCTCGATACCCTGCTGCAGCTGGTCAACTTCCTCGGCCCGGGCAAGACCTTCTGTGCCCATGCACCGGGCGCTGTCGAGCCCCTGGGTAGTGCCATCAAGTATTTCCGCGAAGAGTTCGAGGCCGGTGTGCGCAAGGCGCCCAGCGAACCTCGTCCGACTGCTTCCGCGACCGTGACCTGAGGTTTGGCCCCCTCGGGGGCCGAACCTATCGCTTTCTGGCCGGGCCTGACCTGGCCGGCGCTGCCACTGGCGACCGCCAGGGCGGCGCGAACGTTTTCCCATTAGCCAGACCCGCCTTGCGCGGGTGAGAAGAAAACCCTATGGCCACTATCCATGTAGACGGCAAGACGTACGAGGTCGACGGGGCGGACAACCTCCTCGAAGCCTGCCTGTCCCTGGGGCTCGACATCCCCTATTTCTGCTGGCACCCGGCGCTGGGCAGCGTCGGTGCCTGCCGCCAGTGCGCGGTCAAGCAGTTCGCCGACGAGAATGACACCCGCGGGCGCCTGGTCATGTCCTGCATGACCCCGTCCAGCGACAAGACCTACATCTCCATCGAAGACGCCGAAGCCAAGGAATTCCGCAGCTCGGTCATCGAATGGCTGATGACCAACCATCCCCACGACTGTCCGGTCTGCGAAGAAGGCGGCCACTGCCACCTGCAGGACATGACGGTGATGACCGGCCACAACAAGCGCCGTTATCGCTTCACCAAGCGTACCCACCAGAATCAGGACCTTGGCCCGTTCGTCGCTCACGAGATGAACCGCTGCATCGCCTGCTATCGCTGCGTGCGCTACTACAAGGACTATGCCGGCGGTACCGACCTGGGCGTCTATGGCGCCCACGACAACGTCTATTTCGGCCGCGTCGAGGATGGGGCCCTGGAGAGCGAATTCTCCGGCAACCTGACCGAGGTCTGCCCCACCGGGGTGTTCACCGACAAGACCCACTCCGAACGCTACAACCGCAAGTGGGACATGCAGTTCGCCCCGAGCATCTGCCATGGCTGCTCCTCGGGCTGCAACATCAGCCCCGGCGAGCGCTATGGCGAACTGCGCCGCATCGAAAACCGCTTCAACGGCTCGGTCAACCAGTACTTCCTCTGCGACCGTGGCCGCTTCGGCTATGGCTATGTCAATCGCAAGGATCGCCCGCGCCAGGCCCTGCTGAAGGACGGCAGCCTGGAGACCGGCATCGACGCCGCCCTGGATCGCGCCGCCCTGCTGCTGCGCGGCAAGAAGGTGATCGGCATCGGTTCGCCGCGTGCCAGCCTGGAAAGCAACCACGCCCTGCGTGAGCTGGTCGGCGCCGAGAACTTCTCCAGCGGCATGAGCGCCCGTGAGCTGGCCAACGTCCACCTGGTCCTGCAGGTGCTCAAGGACAGCCCCCTGCCCGTGCCGACCCTGCGCGCCATGGAGAAGCACGATGCCGTCTTCGTCCTCGGCGAGGATCTGACCCAAACCGCGGCCCGCCTGGCGCTGTCCCTGCGGCAGTCGGTCAAGGGCAAGCCCGAGGCCATGGCCGCGGCGCAGAAGATCCAGCCCTGGCTGAACGCCGCCGTGCAGAACATCGGCCAGAGCGAGCGCAATCCGCTGTTCATCGCCAGCGTCGCCGCCACCCGCCTGGACGACGTCGCCGACGCCCGCCTGCATGGTTCGCCGCTGGAACTGGCCCGCTTCGGCCATGCCGTGGCCCATGCCATCGACGCCAGCGCCCCGGCCGTCGACGGCCTGAGCGACGAAGTCGCCGAGCAGGCGCGCCTGCTGGCCGAAACCCTGCTGGCGGCCGAACGCCCGCTGGTGGTGTCCGGTACCTCCCTGGGTGAGCCGGCGCTGATCGAGGCCGCCGCCAACCTGGCCAAGGCCCTGGCCGCCAAGGGCAAGGCCGGCTCTCTGAGCCTGGTGGTGCCTGAAGCCAACAGCCTGGGCCTGGCGCTGTACGGCGGCGAGTCCGTCGAAGACGCCTTCGCCGCCCTGGAAAATGGCCAGGCCGACGCCCTGGTGGTGCTGGAGAACGACCTCTATCGTCGCGCCCCTGCCCAGCAGGTGGATCAGGCCCTGGCCCGCGCCCAGGTGCTGGTGGTGCTGGATCACCAGCGTACCGCCACCGCCCAGCGCGCCGACCTGGTGCTGCCGGCGGCCAGCTTCGCCGAAGGCGACGGTACCCTGGTCAGCCAGGAAGGTCGCGCCCAGCGCTTCTTCCAGGTCTATGAGCCGAACTACTACGATCCCTCCAGCCTGGTCCGCGAGGGCTGGCGCTGGCTGCACGCCTTGCGCAACACCCTGGACAACCGTCCGGTGGACTGGACCCAGCTGGACCACGTCACCGACGCCGTGGCCTCTTCCACGCCGCAGCTGGACGGCATCCGCGATGCCGCGCCCAACGCCAGCTTCCGGGTGAAGGGTCTCAAGCTCGCCCGCGAACCGCATCGCTACAGCGGCCGCACCTCCATGCGCGCCAACCTCAGCGTGCACGAGCCGCGTGCGCCCCAGGATGCCGACACTGCCTTCGCCTTCTCCATGGAAGGCTATGCCGGCAGCGTCGAACCGCGTCAGCAGATTCCCTTCGCCTGGTCCCCGGGCTGGAACTCGCCCCAGGCCTGGAACAAGTTCCAGGACGAGGTCGGTGGTCACCTGCGCGCCGGTGATCCGGGCGTACGCCTGATCGAGCCCCAGGGCGATCGCCTGGACTGGTTCGCCGTCCCGACCGCCGTCGTGCGCGGTACCGGGTCCGGCTTCCAGGCCGTGCCGCTGTACCACCTGTTCGGCAGCGAAGAGACCTCTTCCCGCGCCGAGCCGGTACGCGAGCGCATCCCGGCCGCCTATGTGGCGCTGGCCAAGGCCGATGCCGACCGCCTGGGCGTCAATGAAGGCGCCCTGCTGCGCCTGCAGGTTGCCGGACAGGAACTGCGCCTGCCGCTGCAGATCAAGCCCGAGCTGTCGGCGGGCCTGGTCGGCCTGCCCGCCGGCTTTGAAGGGATTCCGGTGGACTTCGCCGGCCTCAGCGTGGAAGGACTGCAGGAGGCCGCGGCATGACCTGGCTCACCCCCACCCTCATCGCCGTGGTGATCGGCATCCTCAAGGCCATCGTCATCCTCCTGGCGGTAGTCATCTGCGGGGCGCTGCTGAGCTTCGTCGAACGGCGTCTGCTGGGTCTCTGGCAGGACCGTCACGGTCCCAACCGGGTCGGTCCCTTCGGCGCCTTCCAGCTTGGCGCCGACATGCTGAAGATGTTCTTCAAGGAGGACTGGACGCCGCCGTTCGCCGACAAGATGATCTTCAGCCTGGCGCCGGTGATCGCCATGGGCTCGCTGCTGGTGGCCTTCTCGGTCATCCCGATCACCCCCACCTGGGGCGTGGCGGACCTGAACGTCGGCCTGCTGTTCTTCTTCGCCATGGCCGGCGTCAACGTCTATGCCGTGCTCTTCGCCGGCTGGGCGAGCAACAACAAGTTCTCGCTGCTGGGCGCCATGCGCGCCTCGGCCCAGACCCTCTCCTACGAGGTGTTCATGGGTCTGTCGGTGATGGGCATCGTCGCGGTGACCGGTTCCTTCAACATGAGGGATATCGTCGAGGCGCAGCACCAGGGCTGGTGGTTCATCATTCCCCAGTTCTTCGGCTTCTGCACCTTCTTCATCGCCGGCATCGCCGTCACCCACCGTCACCCGTTCGATCAGCCGGAAGCCGAGCAGGAGCTCGCCGACGGTTACCACATCGAATACGCGGGCATGAAGTGGGGCATGTTCTTCGTCGGCGAGTACATCGGCATCGTGCTGATCTCGGCGCTGCTGGTGACCCTGTTCTTCGGCGGCTGGCACGGTCCCTTCCTGGACACCCTGCCCTGGCTGTCGTTTTTCTGGTTCGCCCTGAAGACCGCCTTCTTCATCATGATCTTCATCCTGCTGCGCGCGTCCATTCCGCGTCCGCGCTACGACCAGGTAATGGCCTTCAGCTGGAAGTTCTGCCTGCCCCTGACCCTGATCAACCTGCTGGTGACCGGCGCGGTGGTGCTCTATAGCGCCTCGCCGGCCATCGGCCAGTGAGGTATTCGTCATGATCAAGGAAATCTTGCACGTCCTGCATGGCACCTACACCCAGTTGCGTAGCATCGTGATGGTCTTCGGCCACGCCTTCCGCAAGCGCGACACCCTGCAATATCCCGAGGAGCCGGTGTACCTGCCGCCGCGTTATCGCGGCCGCATCGTGCTCACCCGTGACCCCGACGGTCAGGAGCGCTGCGTGGCGTGCAACCTGTGCGCCGTGGCCTGCCCGGTCGGCTGCATCTCGCTGCAGAAGACCGAAGCCGAAGACGGTCGCTGGTACCCGGAGTTCTTCCGCATCAACTTCTCGCGCTGCATCTTCTGCGGCATGTGCGAGGAGGCCTGCCCCACCACCGCCATCCAGCTGACCCCGGATTTCGAGATGTCCGAATTCAAGCGCCAGGAGCTGGTGTACGAGAAGCAGGACCTGCTGATCTCGGGTCCGGGCAAGTATCCGGAATACAACTTCTACCGCGTGGCCGGCATGGCCATCGCGGGCAAGCCCAAGGGTGCCGCGCAGAGCGAGGCAGAGCCGATCAACGTGAAGAGTCTGCTGCCCTAAGGAGCTGTCGTGGAATTCGCCTTCTATTTCTCCGCCGGGGTGGCCGTCCTGGCCACCTTCCGGGTGATCACCAACACCAATCCGGTGCATGCGCTGCTGTACCTGATCATCTCGCTGCTGGCCGTGTCCATGGTGTTCTTCGCCCTGGGCGCGCCCTTCGCCGGCGCCCTGGAGATCATCGTCTACGCCGGCGCCATCATGGTGCTGTTCGTCTTCGTGGTGATGATGCTCAACCTCGGGCCGGTCGTCGCCGAGCAGGAACGCAAGTGGCTGACCCCCAAGATCTGGATAGCTCCGTCGATCCTCGCCGGTGCGCTGCTGGTGGAACTGCTGGTGGTGCTCGCGCGTACCCCGGGCGGCGCTGCCATCGGTCATACCTCGGTGGAAGCCAAGGCCGTGGGCATCAGCCTCTTCGGACCCTATCTGCTGGCCGTCGAACTGGCCTCCATGCTGCTGCTGGGTGCCCTGGTCGCGGCCTATCACCTGGGTCGCAGCGACGTCAAAGACGGGATCGGCGAGTGAGTCGCCAAGGACTGGAGAACAGCCAATGAACGCCATACCTCTGGAACACGGCCTGGCCCTCGCCGGCGCCCTGTTCGCCCTTGGCCTGGTGGGCCTGATGGTCCGCCGCAACATCCTCTTCGTGCTCATGAGTCTGGAAATCATGATGAACGCCGCCGCCCTGGCCTTCGTGGTCGCGGGTAGCCGTTGGGGCGCCCCCGACGGCCAGGTGATGTTCATCCTGGTGCTGAGCCTGGCCGCCGCCGAGGCCAGTATCGGCCTGGCGATCCTGCTGCAGCTCTATCGCCGCTTCCACACCCTCGACGTCGATGCCGCCAGCGAGATGCACGGATGAACCTGCTACCCCTCACCTTCGCCTTTCCCCTGGTCGGCTATTTCCTGCTGGCCTTTTCCCGCGGTCGGCTGTCGGAGAATCTCTCCGCGCTGATCGGCGTGGGTTCGGTGGGCCTGGCGGCGCTGGTCGCCGCCTGGGTCGGCTGGAACTTCCACGTCGCACCACCCGCCGACGGTCACCTGACCCTCGTCCTCTGGCAGTGGATGAACGTGGAGGGCTTCGCGCCCAACATGGCTCTCTACCTGGATGGCCTGTCGCTGACCATGCTCGGCGTGGTCACCGGCGTCGGCTTCCTGATCCACCTGTTCGCGTCCTGGTACATGCGCGGTGAAGAGGGCTATTCGCGCTTCTTCGCCTACACCAACCTGTTCATCTTCAGCATGTTGCTGCTGGTTCTCGGCGACAACCTGCTGCTGCTGTACTTCGGTTGGGAAGGCGTGGGCCTGTGCAGCTACCTGCTGATCGGCTTCTACTACAGCGAGCGCGCCAACGGCAACGCGGCGCTGAAGGCGTTCATCGTCACCCGCGTCGGCGACGTCTTCATGGCCTTCGGTCTGTTCATCCTGTTCATGACCCTGGGCACCCTGGACATCCAGGAGCTGCTGCAGAAGGCGCCGGACGTCTTCGCCAGTGGTGATCCGCTGATCGTGCTGGCCACCCTGGCGCTGCTCGGCGGCGCGGTCGGCAAATCGGCCCAGCTGCCGCTGCAGACCTGGCTGGCGGACGCCATGGCCGGCCCCACCCCGGTCTCCGCACTGATCCACGCGGCGACCATGGTGACCGCGGGCGTTTACCTGATCGCCCGGACCCACGGCCTGTTCCTGCTGGCGCCGGAAATCCTGCATCTGGTCGGCATCATCGGTGCCGTGACCCTGGTGCTGGCCGGTTTCGCCGCCCTGGTGCAGACCGACATCAAGCGCATCCTGGCCTATTCGACCATGAGCCAGATCGGCTACATGTTCCTGGCCCTGGGTGTCGGCGCTTGGCAGCCCGCGATCTTCCACCTGATGATCCATGCCTTCTTCAAGGCGCTGCTGTTCCTCGCCTCGGGTTCGGTGATCCTGGCCTGCCACCACGAGCAGAACATCTTCAAGATGGGCGGCCTGTGGAAGAAGATCCCCCTGGCCTACGCCAGCTTCGTGGTGGGTGGTTCGGCCCTGGCGGCGCTGCCGCTGGTGACCGCCGGCTTCTACTCCAAGGACGAGATCCTCTGGGAAGCCATGGCCAGCGGTCATACCTACCTGCTCTACGCAGGCCTGGCCGGTGCCTTCCTGACCTCGATCTACACCTTCCGCCTGATCTTCATCACCTTCCATGGCGAGGCGCACACCGAGGCCCATGCCGGCCACGGCATCGCCCACAACCTGCCGCTGGCGGTACTGCTGGTGCTCTCGACCTTTGTCGGCGCGATGATCGTGCCGCCGCTGGCCGGGGTGCTGCCGGAATCCATCGGCCACGCCGGTGGCGAAGCCAAGCACTCCCTGGAGATCACCTCCGGGGCCATCGCCATCGCCGGTATCCTGCTGGCCGCCCTGCTCTTCCTTGGCAAGCGTTCCTTCGTGAACGGCCTGGCCAAGAGTGCGCCGGGTCGCTTCTTCGGGACCTGGTGGTACCACGCCTGGGGCTTCGACTGGCTGTACGACCTGATCTTCGTCAAGCCGTACCTGCTGCTGACCCGCCTGCTGCGTCGCGATCCCTTCGACCAGGCCATCGGCCTGATCCCGATGCTGGCGCGCGGCGGCAACCTGGCACTGAGCATCACCGAGAACGGCCGTCTGCGCTGGTACGCGGCTTCCATCGTGGGAGGCGCCGTGCTGTTGCTCGGCGCGCTGCTGCTGGCCTGACCCCCTGACTAAGGATAAGTACACGTCATGCTTCTGCCCTGGCTAATCCTGATCCCCTTCATCGGCGGCCTGCTCTGTTTCCTCACGGAAAAGACCGGCCCGCTGGTGCCCCGCTGGATCGCCCTGTTCACCATGCTGCTGGAGCTGGTGCTCGGCCTCTGGCTGTGGGCCCACGGCGACTACAGCCTGGCTCCGGCCCCTGGCGCCGAAACCGCCTGGACCGCGGAATTCCAGATGAACTGGATTCCGCGCTTCGGCATCAGCCTGCACTTCGGTCTCGATGGCCTGTCGCTGCTGATGATTCTGCTCACCGGCCTGCTCGGTGTGCTGGCGGTGACCTGCTCCTGGCGCGAAGTACAGCGCCACGTCGGCTTCTTCCACCTCAACCTGCTGTGGATCATCGGTGGCGTGGTGGGGGTGTTCCTGGCCCTGGACCTGTTCCTGTTCTTCTTCTTCTGGGAAATGATGCTGGTGCCGATGTACTTCCTGATCGCGCTGTGGGGCCATAGCTCCGCGGACGGCAAGAAGAGCCGCATCACCGCTGCCACCAAGTTCTTCATCTTCACCCAGGCCAGCGGCCTGATCATGCTGGTGGCGATCGTTGCCCTGGTGCTGGTGAACTACGGTGCCACCGGCGTCCTGACCTTCGACTACGAAGACCTGCTGCAACTGCAGCTGGATCCCAAGCTGGAATACCTGCTGATGCTGGGCTTCTTCATCGCCTTCGCGGTGAAGCTGCCGGTGGTGCCGCTGCACTCCTGGCTGCCCGATGCCCACGCCCAGGCGCCGACCGCCGGTTCCGTCGACCTCGCCGGCATCCTGCTCAAGACCGCCGCCTACGGCCTGCTGCGCTTCGCCATCCCGCTGTTCCCCAACGCCTCGGCGGAATTCGCGCCGATCGCCATGTGGCTGGGCATCATCGGCATCTTCTACGGCGCCATCCTGTCGTTCGCCCAGACCGACATCAAGCGCCTGGTGGCCTACTCCAGCGTCTCGCACATGGGCTTCGTGCTGATCGGCATCTACTCCGGCAGCCCCCAGGCGCTGCAGGGCGTGGTGGTGCAGATGATCGCCCACGGCCTCTCCGCCGCCGGTCTGTTCATCCTCTGCGGCCAGCTCTATGAGCGCATGCACACCCGTGACATGCGCCAGATGGGCGGGCTCTGGGCGCGGCTGCCCTACCTGCCGGCCCTGAGTCTGTTCTTCGCCTCGGCCTCGCTGGGTCTGCCGGGTACCGGCAACTTCGTCGGCGAATTCCTGATCCTGCTGGGCGCCTTCCCGGTGGTGCCGATGATCACCGTCATCGCCACCTTCGGCCTGGTGTTCGCCTCGGTCTATTCGCTGATCATGATCCACCGCGCCTACTTCGGTCCGGCCAAGGCCGAAGGCGCCCTGCCGGGTCTGAACGCACGGGAGCTGTCGATGCTGCTGCTGCTTGGCGTGCTGCTGGTGCTGCTCGGCGTCTATCCGCAGCCGGTGCTGGATACCTCGGCCGCGAGCATGGCCGGTGTCCAGCAGTGGCTCGGCGAAGCCTTCTCCTCTCTCGTTTCCGCCCGGTAAGAGCGCCATGACCTTTACCTACGAACACTTCATCGCCCTCCTGCCGATCATCATCACCGGCTTCACCGCCGTGGTGGTGATGCTGGGCATCGCCTGGCGGCGGGATCACACCATCATCCCGACCCTGGGCGTGATCGGTCTCAACCTGGCCCTGCTGTCCTGCATCCCGGCCCTCGGCGTCGGTGCCATCGACGTCACCCCGCTGCTGCGCATCGACGGCTTCAGCTGCTTCTACATGGCACTGATCCTGATCGCCACCCTGGCCTGCATGACCCTGTCGCATGCCTATATGGAAGGCTATCCGGGCAACCGTGAAGAGCTGTACCTGCTGCTGCTGATCTCTGCCACCGGTGGTCTGGTGCTGGTGGCGGCGCAGAACGTCGCCGGCCTGTTCATCGGCCTGGAACTGCTGTCGGTACCTGTCTACGGCCTGGTGGCCTACAGCTACTTCAATCGCCGTTCCCTGGAAGCCGGCATGAAGTACCTGGTGCTGTCCGCCGCCGGCTCGGCCATCCTGCTGTTCGGCATGGCCCTGCTCTACGCCCAGTCCGGCAGTCTGAACTTCGCCGACATCGGCATGCAGATGGACGCCCCGGCGAGCACTGGCCTGCTGATGGAAATCGGCCTCGGCATGCTGATCGTCGGCCTTGGCTTCAAGCTGTCGCTGGTGCCCTTCCACCTTTGGACCCCGGACGTCTACGAAGGCTCCCCGGCTCCGGTCGGTGCCTTCCTGGCCACCGCCAGCAAGGTTGCCGTCTTCGCCGTGCTGGTGCGGGTGTTCCAGACCATGCCCATGGCCACCGAGGACGGCTGGCTGCACGATGCCATCGCCTTCATCGCCATCGCCTCCATGCTGGTGGGCAACCTGCTGGCGCTGATGCAGAGCAACCTCAAGCGTCTGCTGGGTTATTCCTCCATCTCCCACTTCGGCTATCTGCTGGTGGCAGTGGCCTCGGGCGAAGGCCTGTCGATGGAAGCCGTGGCGGTCTACCTGGTGACCTACGTCTTCACCAGCCTGGGCGCTTTCGGCGTGATCACCCTGATGTCCAGCCCGAGCAACGGTCAGCGTGACGCCGATGCCCTGTTCGAGTACCGCGGCCTGTTCTGGCGCCGTCCGTACCTGACCGCGGCGCTGACGGTGATGATGCTGTCCCTGGCCGGCATTCCGCTCACCGCCGGTTTCATCGGCAAGTTCTACGTCATCACCGTGGGCGTGGAAGCGGGCATGTGGTGGCAGACCGCGGCCATCGTGCTGGGCAGCGCCATCGGCCTGTTCTACTACCTGCGCGTGATGGTCACCCTGTACCTGACCGAGCAGGGCCTGCAGCGCCACGATGCGCCGATGAACTGGGGTCAGCGCGCCGGTGGCGTGATGCTGATCGCCATTTCCATCGCGACCTTCATCCTTGGCGTCTATCCGCAGCCGCTGCTGCAACTGGCGCAGCTGACGGTGTTCTGATCCAGAGCGTCGCCCACGATCCCCGCCTCGGCGGGGATCGTCGTTTCTGGGGTCACGGCTTGTTTGTAAAGTCGCCGAGCGAAGGTCAGG
>NZ_JASCON010000047.1:0-41142 GCF_029959585.1 Pseudomonas sp. PS02302 | reverse complement strand
TTATAAACACACCGCTCCCCTCGCGCGCTGGGGTGTAACACGCTCACCCGCCCCGGGGGTGCGGCGGGCCGCGTTCCTGTCTCCGAACCCGAGCGCACAACAATGAAAAGAACCGTCTCCCTCGCGTCCTTCGCCGGTTGCCTGTTGGCTGCCGCCCTCGCCAGCGGCACCGCCCAGGCAGCCCCCGTTTCCGCCTGCCTCATCACCAAGACCGATACCAATCCCTTCTTCGTCAAGATGAAGGAAGGCGCCACCGCCAAGGCCAAGGAACTGGGGGTGACGCTCAAGGCCTACGCCGGCAAGATCGACGGCGACAGCGAAAGCCAGGTGGCCGCCATCGAGACCTGCATCGCCGACGGCGCCAAGGGCATCCTGATCACCGCCTCGGACACCAAGGGCATCGTGCCCAACCTGCAGAAGGCGCGCGAAGCCGGTCTGCTGGTGATCGCCCTGGACACCCCGCTGGATCCGGTGAGCGCCGCCGACATGACCTTCGCCACCGACAACCTGCTGGCCGGCAAGCTGATCGGCCAGTGGGCGCGGGAAACCCTGGGTGACAAGGCCAAGGACGCCCGGGTGGCCTTTCTCGACCTGAACGCCTCCCAGCCCTCGGTGGACGTCCTGCGCGACCAGGGCTTCATGCTTGGCTTCGGCATCGATCCCAAGGACCAGAGCCGTATCGGCGACGAGAGCGATCCGCGTATCGTCGGCCACGACGTGACCAACGGCAACGAAGAAGGCGGCCGCGCAGCGATGGAAAATCTGCTGCAGAAGGACCCGACCATCAACGTGGTGCACACCATCAACGAACCGGCCGCCGCCGGTGCCTACGAGGCGCTCAAGGCCGTGGGTCGCGAGAAGGACGTGCTGATCGTCTCCATCGACGGCGGTTGCCCGGGCGTGCACAACGTCGCCGACGGCGTCATCGGCGCCACCTCCCAGCAGTATCCGCTGCAGATGGCGGCGCTGGGCATCGAGGCGATCAAGACCTTTGCCGACACTGGCAAGAAGCCGACGCCCACCGAAGGCAAGAGCTTCGTCGACACCGGCGTGAAGCTGGTGACGGACAAGCCGGTCCCCGGCATCCAATCCATCGACAGCAAGACCGCCCTACAGAAATGCTGGGGCTGATGGCCTCTCGTCCAGGCTAGAGCAGATCGATCGCCCCGCCTGAGCGCCCGCCGCGACGGCGCGGGCGATCGACTCTTAGCCGCTTTCCCGCTCTCAGGAGATTGCCATGAGCGATCCGACCTCGCCCTCCCCGTCCGGCCAGCCCTTCGAACAGGTGCTCAAGCACAGTGCGACGGAGGTCGCCTCCTTCGCCCGTGACGAGCGCAGCTCGCTGGTCAAATTCCGTCACTTCCTGCATTCGCGCCCCTCGGCGGTCTCGCTGCTGGTGCTGCTGCTGTCGCTGTCCATCTTCGGTGCCCTGCTGGGCGGCAAGTTCTTTTCCGCCTTCGCCCTCACCCTGATCCTGCAGCAGGTCGCCATCACCGGCATCGTCGGCGCCGCCCAGACCCTGGTGGTGGTCACCGCCGGCATCGATCTCTCGGTAGGCGCCATCATGGTGCTGTCCTCGGTGGTCATGGGCCAGTTCACCTTCCGCTACGGCCTGCCGGTGGAGCTGTCGATCCTCTGCGGCCTGGCGGTGGGCACCCTGTGCGGCATGGCCAACGGCTGGCTGATCGCCCGCATCAAGCTGCCGCCCTTCATCGTCACCCTGGGCATGTGGCAGATCGTGCTCGCGGCCAACTTCCTCTATTCGCGCAACGAGACCATCCGCGCCCAGGAAATCGGCGCGACCGCGCCGCTGCTGCAGGTGTTCGGCGACAATTTCCGCCTGGGCGGCGCGGTCTTCACCTATGGCGTGATCGCCCTGGTGGTGCTGGTCGCCCTGCTCTGGTACGTGCTCAACCACACCGCCTGGGGGCGCCACCTCTATGCCGTGGGCGACGATCCCGAGGCCGCGGCGCTGGCCGGGGTCAACGTCCGCCGCATGCTGATCACCGTGTACGGGCTGTCGGGGCTCATCTGCGCCTTCGCCGGCTGGGTGCTGATCGGCCGCATCGGCTCGGTCTCGCCCACCGCCGGCCAATTCGCCAACATCGAGTCCATCACCGCCGTGGTGATCGGCGGCATCTCGCTGTTCGGCGGCCGCGGCTCCATCCTCGGCATGCTGTTCGGCGCCCTGATCGTCGGCGTCTTCGCCCTCGGCCTGCGGCTGCTGGGCACCGATGTGCAATGGACCTATCTGCTGATCGGCACGCTCATCATCGCGGCCGTGGCTATCGACCAATGGATCAGAAAGGCGGCCAGCTGATGACTACCGAACCCCTGCTCATGGCCCGTGGCCTGGTGAAGCGCTACGGCCGCGTCACCGCCCTCGACCATGCCGACTTCGACCTGCTGCCCGGCGAGATCCTCGCCGTGATCGGCGACAACGGCGCCGGCAAGTCCTCGCTGATCAAGGCCATCTCCGGTGCCCTGCGGCCCGATGAGGGCGAGATCCGCTTCGAGGGCCAGCCCGTGCAGTTCGCCTCGCCCATCGCGGCGCGGCGGGCGGGCATCGAGACGGTCTATCAGAATCTGGCGCTGTCGCCAGCGCTGTCCATCGCCGACAACCTCTTCCTCGGTCGCGAATTGCGCAAGCCGGGGCTGCTGGGCACCCTCTGCCGCACCCTGGACCGCAAGGAAATGGAGCGCATCGCCCGGGAAAAGCTCTCCGAACTGGGCTTGATGACCATCCAGAACATCAACCAGGCGGTAGAAACCCTGTCCGGTGGCCAGCGCCAGGGCGTGGCCGTGGCCCGGGCGGCGGCCTTCGGTTCCAAGGTGATCATCCTCGACGAACCCACCGCGGCGCTGGGGGTGAAGGAATCGCGCAAGGTGCTGGAGCTGATCCTCGATGTGCGCGCCCGCGGCATCGCCATCGTGCTGATCTCCCACAACATGCCCCATGTGTTCGAGATCGCCGATCGCATCCACATCCATCGCCTGGGTCGCCGGCTGACGGTGATCGATCCGCGCCAGCACTCCATGGCCGACGCCGTGGCGCTGATGACCGGCGCCCAGACGGTGGCCGCCTAGGCACAGGCCAGGCCCAGGGTTTCCCAGCCCACGGCTGAGCGGGAGACCCGGGGCCTGCCTGATCGCCCATGATCCGGCCCGACAGGAAAAACCTGACTGGCCGCTCAAGTTATCTCCGGCAGGCACCGATAAAGTCCGACAATTAATTAATTATCGGAGTCACCCCGCCGTGCCTGCCTTGTCGTTGAAACAGAAACTCTCGCTGTCTGCCACCGCGGCCGTCCTGGTCGTGGGGGTGGGTCTGACCGCCATCAACTTCTTCAATACCCGCACGGCGCTGGAAGCCTCCACGGTCGAGCAGCTGCAGACGGTCAGCTTCGTCTTCAACGGCGGGGTGCGCCAGTGGCTGGACGGCAAGGCCGCGGCGCTGGGCGCCCTGGCCGCCGACACCCAGGAGGCGAACCTCCCGGCCGGGCTCAATCAGGTCAAGAACTCCGGCGGCTTCGACAACGTCTTCTATGCCCGGCCTGATGGCAGCCAGGTCAATGCCAATGGCGTCCAGCTGCCGCCGGACAACAACGATCCGCGCAAGTGGCTGTGGTACCAGCAGGCGCAGCAGAATCCCGGCAAGGTGTTCTTTTCCATTCCCACCGTGGCGGCGGCAACCAAGCAGAATGTGCTGTCGCTGGGCTGGGCCCTGCAGTCGGCGGGCAAGACCACGGCGATCCTTGGCGTGGACGTCAGCATCAGCGACATCCTCGATCAGCTCAAGCGCGTGCAACTGCCGGGCGCCGGCAGCGCCGTGCTGGTCAACGGCCAGAACATCGTCCTGGGCCACGAGGACGCCGCCCTGCTGGCCAAGCCGATCACCGAGCTCTTTCCCCAGCTCGACGCGGACACCCTCCAGCGCCTGGCCCAGGCGCCCGGCGAGCGCCATGTCGACACCGTCGCCGGCCAGCGCCTCTATGCCGCGCCCATGAATCACAATGGCGAGACTCTGGTGATGATCGTCGACAGCGGCGTGCTCATGGCGCCGCTGCAACGCCAGCTGTGGCTCAGCCTCGCCATCCTGGCCGTGGTGCTGGGTGGCTCGCTGCTGCTCATCAACCTGCTGTGCAGCTATCTGCTCCGGCCCCTGGGCGTGGTCTCGAGCGGCCTGCAGGTGATCGCCGAGGGCCAGGGCGATCTGACCCGCCGCATCGCCGTGCAGAGCACCGATGAGGTCGGCGGTCTGGCCGGCCACTTCAACCAGTTCGTGGCCAGCCTGCACGGCCTGATCGGTGGCGTGCGCCAGCATGCCCAGAGCGTCGACGCCGAATCGCAGAAGGTCCTGCAACGCAGCGCCGCGGCCACCCAGGAGCTGGGTCGCCTGCAGCAGGAGATCACCCTGGTGGCCACGGCCGTTACGGAAATGGCGTCCGCCACCCAGGAGATCGCCCGCAATGCCGAGCAGACCGCCGAGGCCATCCGCCAGTCCTCCGACAGCACCGCCCAGGGCCTGACCCTGGTGCAGACCAGCAAGGAATCCATCAACAGCCTGGCGCGGGAAGTGGACGACGCCACCCGGGTCATTGGCGAACTGGACCATCACTCCCAGGCCATCGCCAAGGTGCTGGACAGCATCCAGAGCATCGCCGAGCAGACCAACCTGCTGGCGCTCAACGCGGCCATCGAAGCAGCCCGCGCCGGTGAGCACGGCCGGGGCTTTGCGGTGGTCGCCGACGAGGTGCGGACGCTGTCGCAGCGAACCCAGGCCTCGACCCGGGAGATCAACGAGACCATCGGCACCCTGCAGCAGATGACCCGCCAGGCGGTGCAGCGCATGGACAGCAGCATGGCCATCGCCGAGCGCAGCGTCGCCGACGTGGAACGCGCCTCCAGCGCCCTGGAAGAGATCGCCCAGAGTGCCGGCGTCATCTCCGAGATGTCCCTGCAGATCGCCACGGCTGCCGAGGAGCAGACCTCGGTCACCGAGGAGATCACCCGCAACGTCATCACCATCAAGGGCCTCGGCGACACCCTGGCCAGCGGCGCCGAGGATTCGGAACGCCAGTCGCGCTCCCTGCAGCATCACGCCGCCGATCTCAATCGCGACGTGGCCCGCTTCATCCTGTAACCCCTCAAACACAGCCGCCCCCCGGGCCGGCGGCTGCGTCCCGGCCGAAGACCCTGCGCCACGGGGCGGGCATCCGGTAAGATCGGCGCTTTTTCCGCGACGACTCCGCCCATGTCCCAGCCTTCCCGCTCCGAACTGCTCTATGGTCCCCACGACCGACCGCGCCCGCTGATCGCCCTGCTCGCGGCCATCCAGCACCTGCTGGCGATCATCGTGCCCATCGTCACCCCCGGTCTGCTGATCTGCCAGGCCCTGGGCGTCTCGCCGCGCGACACCAACCTGATCGTGTCCATGTCGCTGGTGATCTCCGGCATCGCCACCTTCGTCCAGTGTCGCCGCTTCGGGCCCTTCGGCGCCGGCTTGCTGATCGTCCAGGGCACCAGCTTCAACTTCGTCGGCCCGCTGATCGCCGGTGGCGCCCTGATGGTCAAGAATGGCACCCCGGTGGAAGCCGTGATGGCGGCCATCTTCGGCGTGGTCATGGCCGGTTCCTTCGTCGAGATGGGGGTGTCGCGGGTGCTGCCTTTCGTCAAGCGCCTCATCACCCCGCTGGTGACTGGCATCGTGGTCCTCATGATTGGCCTGACGCTGATCAAGGTCGGCCTGATCAGCATGGGCGGCGGCTTCGCGGCGCTGGGCAACGGCACCTTCGCCAATGGCGAGAACCTGCTGCTGTCGGGCACCGTACTGGCCACCATCGTGGTGCTCAATCGCCTTCCGTTGCGCGGTCTGCGCAGCAGCGCCATCGTCGTCGCCCTGCTGCTGGGCTACGCCCTCGCGGCCTGGCTGGGCAGGCTGAATTTCAGCGGCATGCACGAGGCCGCCTGGGTGCAGATCCCCCTGCCGCTGCACTTCGGCCTGGGCTTTTCCTGGTCGCTGTTCGTGCCCCTGCTGGTGATCTACCTGGTGACCTCGCTGGAGGCCATCGGCGACATCACCGCCACCAGCAAGGTCTCCCGCGAACCGGTGGAAGGTCCGCTGTGGATGCAGCGGATCAAGGGCGGGGTGCTGGTCAACGGCGCCAACTCGCTGCTGGCCGGGCTGTTCAACACCTTTCCCAGTTCGGTGTTCGCCCAGAACAACGGGGTGATCCAGCTGACCGGCATCGCCAGTCGCCATGTCGGTCTGTGGATCGCCGCCATCCTGGTCCTGCTGGGGCTGTTCCCGGCGGTGGCCGGGGTGATCCAGGCAGTGCCCGAGCCGGTGCTCGGCGGCGCGGCCATGGTGATGTTCGGCGCGGTCGCCGCCTCGGGGATCAACATCCTCGCCAGTGTCGAGCTGGACCGACGCGCGCTGCTGATCATCGCCGTGTCCCTGGCGCTGGGCCTGGGCATTTCCCAGGTACCGGAATTTCTTGCCCATATGCCGGCCGGCCTGAAAGCGGTACTGGAATCCGGCGTCGCCACCGGCGGCCTGTGCGCGCTGCTGATGAACTGGTTCCTGCCGGAGACGCCCAGAGCCGCCGACTAGAGCGAGCTTTTTAATCGGCGGGCTGAAGTTCCGCGCAGGGGTGCCGATAAGCCTGGCAAGTCACCTGTGGGCTCGCCGCGATCGTCGTTTCGATCGTGGGCGACCCACCCAGCAGAGCGCCCATGATCAGCCCGGATGTTCCTGTCGTTAAGGTCCCGCTGCGCGAATATGCCGTCCTGGCGCGTGCCATGGGCGCCACCGTCTTTGCCCAGAACCTCGAAAAGCAGCCGGGCGAACTGGTCGGCTGGCGCTTTCCCAAGGGCTGCTTCGTGCAGAAGGCGCATTTCCAGAGCCTGCTGGGTCGCCAGCCGGAGACCCTCTAGGCGTTGCCTTCCAGCGCCGCGAGCAGGCGCTGCGCCTCTTGCAGTTCGGTCTCGTTGAACACGGCGACGCCCGCGCGCTTAAGCGCCGCCGCCGTGACGCCCTCGCCAGCCACCCGGGTGCCGCTGAAGCTGCCGTCGTAGTTTTCCACATTGCCGCAAGACGGACTGCGCGCCTTGAGCACCGCCAGGCGGATGCCATGGCGCGCGATCAGTTCGAGCGCGGCGTCGGCCCCGGCGATGAAGGCCAGAGTCACGTCCTCTCCGCCATCGGTCAACACCGGCAGCCAGCCGTCCAGCACCGCGCCACCCTGGCCGCCGGGAATTTCCGCCGGCGGACGGGGCGTGGGCAGGCCACCGGCCACTTCCGGACAGAGCGGCACGACGCGGCCCTGCGCCTGCCAGACCGCCAGCAGATCGAAGGGGCCGTGGGCACCGCCGTCATAGCGCACCCGATGCCCCAGCAGGCAGCGACTCACCAGTATCTTTTCCATGCAGCCTCCCGGTCCGCCGCCAGTCTACGCCCTAGGCCTGCAGCGGATTGTCGCCACGCCGGCGGAACCAGCCGGTCAGCGACAGCCGCTCGCGGGTGGCCGGCAGCACCTCGTGGGGCAACTGACCGGAGAGAAAGCACACCAGGCTGCCGCCCAGGGGCAGGACATCCTGCTGGCGCTGCTCGTCGAGATACAGCCGCAGCTCGCCGCCCTGCTCCGGCAACCAGGCGTCGTTGAGATAGAGCACCAGGGAGACCATGCGCCGGTCATCGTCGCGGAAGCGATCCAGGTGCCGCGCATAGAAGGCGCCGGGCGGATAGAGGGCGAAGTGGCTCTCGTAGTCTTCCAGCCCCAGGAACAGGGAGCGGTTGAAGGCCTCGCGCAGGGTGTCCATGAGGTGCAGATAACGCTGCACGCCGGGATGGGCATCGTCCGGCTCCAGCCAGGCGATATGGTCGCCTCGCACCCCTTCGCGGATCAGCGGGCTTTCGCCGCGACCGATGCCGGCGCGCTCCAGCTCACCGCGGGCGTGGCGCAACCGGCACTCGGCGGCCAGCTCGGTGGTGAGGTCCAGGGGCAGGAAGATGCTCTGCCGCGACCAGCCGTGCTCGGCGAGATCGTCGACGATACGTTGCAGCAGGGGATGCTCGGGGTGCAGCGCCATCGCGGAAACCGTCAGAACCGGGCCAGGCCGGCGGGATGCCGAGTGTAAGAGAAGTCGGCCACGGCTGCGCGCCTGCCTTGACCAGGCGACGAATGCCCGGGATGAGCGCCTCGACAGCCAGCCTGGGGTTGCCGACAATGGCGGACTTTCCGGCTCTGCGCCGCTGCCCGAGGTGTCCATGCGCGTTTTGTTCGCTTCCCTGCTTTTCGCCATCAGCCTGCCCGCCCTGGCCGACGATACGGTCAGTCTCTATCAGGCCGCAGGTTGGCCCGAGCAGCGCGGACACTTCCGCGACGCCCTGCAGGCTGCCCAACAGCGCTACCAGAACAGCCTGCCGCCGGCGCTCTACCAGAGCCTGGTGGACAACAGCAACAAGCGCTACACCGCCGCGGCCATCGATCAGCGCGCCCTGGCCGCCTTGCGCCAGAGCCTGCCGGCCGACGGCCCCGCCCTGCAGTTCTTCCAGTCGCCGGTGGGCCGCAAGGTGGTCGCCGCGGAAATCGCCGCCACGCGCAGCGATCAACTGGCCAAGAACGCCAATGGCGTACCCCAGATGCAGGCCAGCCCGGCCCGGCGTGCCCAGGCCAAGCGCCTGGCCACTGCCCTGCCCGTGCGCGAAGCCGGGGCCGAGGTCAGCGTGGCCCTGGCGGGTCTCGCCGCCGACAGCCTGAGTTCGATGCTGCCGGGCCTGCTGGGCCAGCAGCAATCCGGCGGCATGATCGAGCAGCAGCGCCAGCGCTTCATCCAGCAGATGAATGCCGGTGACCTGGAAAACACCCTGCTCTATGTCTATCGCCCCCTGAACGACAGCGAACTCGGCCAGTTCGCCGACTTCGCCAGTTCGCCCAATGGCAGCGCCTACTACCGCGCCGCCGTGGCGGCCCTGCGCGCCGGCCTGGGTGGCGGCGGCCAGTAAGGCGACTCAGGCGAGACGCTCGTCCAGCCAGCGGAAATAGCGCTGGCGCAGGGCTTCGGTCTCGTTGACCAGATGGTGCCGCGCCTCCGGCAGGCGCAGCACCTCGGGTCGAGCGAACTTGGCTTCCAGCACCCCCAGGTTGTGCCTCCAGTCGACGGTGAAATCCTGCTCACCCTGGATCACCAGCAGGCTGCGGGTACTGGCCGGCGCCCGCTCCAGTTGCGGGATCCAGCGTGCCAGGGCGCCGACCCACTGCGCCGGCAACTCGCGTGGCTGCAGACCATCCTGCTGCAGGAAGTCGAGAAAGGCCGGATCCCCGGAATTCACCGAGAAGCGTCGCGGCAAGGCGCGCACGAAGGGCTTCACCAGGCGATAGGTCCACAGCCCCTGACGCCAGGCGTGGGGTCTGACCAGGGGCGCCAGCAGGATCGTCTCGCCCAGTTCGGGGGCGGGCTCACCGCGCAGCAGATAGTCCAGCAGGATGGCGCCGCCGGTGCTCTGGCCGAGCAGGTGCCAGGGCCGCGGCAGGTCCAGGCGCCGGGCCTCGGCGATCAGGGCCGTCAGAGCGGTCTGGTATTCGCCGAAGTCGTTGATGCTGGCGCGGGCCCCACTCGACAGGCCATGCCCGGGCAGGTCGCAGGCCAGCACCGCCCACTGCCGTGACAGGGCCCAGTCCACGACGTGGCCATAGAGGCCCATATGGTCGTAGTAGCCGTGCAGCAGCAGCAGGCTGCCCCGCGGCTCGCGCGGCCACCAGCCCTGCACGGCGAGCTGGTAGCCGCCGGCGGCCAGCGCGCCCAGGGCCACGGTCACCTCCGGCCGCGCGCGGCTGTCCGCCAGGCGGTAATGGGCCCGATAGCTCTGGTGGTCGAAATCCGGCGGCAGGTCGCGCCGCAAGGGCACCAGGGCCTGGCGCAGGCGGTCTAGATCGAAGAGAGGCGTCATGGCTCGGTTCAGCGTGAAGTGGCCGCCATGATCGGTGTCCAGGCAGCCGCAGGACAAGGGTTCGCCAACAGACTTTTCCAATTGTTTCAAAATGCGCAACTCTGCCCTGCGCAAAGGTGTCTGAATATTTCGCTGCCTAGGCAGTATTCTGGATACGCTTGATTGCCTGGGCAGATACTGCAATGTCACATTTCGACCGTAGCAACTTTCCGCTGCGCAATTCCGTAGGCCACCTGATCCACCTGGCGAACCAGTACAAGGATCGCGTGCTGGACAGTCACCTGGCGCCCTACGACATCACCGCTGCCCAGTTCAAGGTGCTGCTGCTGCTCGCCCGCGACCAGACCGATACCCCGGCCGAGCTCAGTCGCTGCCTGTCCCTCGACAGCGGCGCCATGACCCGCATGCTCGATCGCCTGGAGGCCAAGGGCCTGTTGCGCCGCGTGCGCAGCCTCAGCGACCGCCGCCAGGTACGCCTGGAACTGACCGAACAGGGTCAGGCCCTGAGCAGTGAACTCATGCAGATCGCCGTCGACGCGCTCAATGACCTGACCCACTGCCTGGACCGCCAGGAACTGGACGACCTCGAACGCCTGCTGCGCCGCCTGCTCAGCCCCTCCGGCCTGCTGCCGGAGACCTCTGGAGACCTCTGACCCATGACCTTTCGCCTGCCATTGACCGCCCTCTGCGCCGCCCTGCTGCTGGCCGGCTGCGTGTCGTCCGAAGGGCTGCACACCCAGGGGCGCGCCGTGGATCCGGCGACGCTCAAGGGCGAAGCCACCTTTGCCAGCGATCGCCTCTCCCCCGCCCAGTGGCCGAGCGCCGACTGGTGGACCCGGCTGGGCGATCCGCAACTCGACAGCCTGATTCGCGAGGCCCTGCGCGACAGCCCCTCGCTGCAGGAAGCCGATGCGCGCAGTCGCCAGGCCGATGCCGCGGTGCTCGCCGCCGACGCCGATCGCTATCCGCAGATCGACGCCAGCGGCGGCGTGACCCGCTCGCGCCTGGCACGGCCGGACGACCCCCTCGGCCAGGGCGACCGCTACAGCACCCTGCGCCAGTTCGATGTGAGCGGCAGCTACAGCTTCGATCTCTGGGGCGGCCAGCGCGCCGCCTGGGAAGCCGCCCTCGGTCGTGCCCGCGCCGGCGAGGTGGATCGCCAGGCCGCGCGCCTGACCCTGGCGGCCAACGTCAGCCGCGCCTACAACCAGCTCGGCCTGGCCTATGCCAGCCTGGACGTGGCCCAGCAGGACCTGGAACGCACCCGCGGCATGCTCGACCTGGCCCAGCGCCGGGTCGACGCCGGCCTCGACAGTGACTACCAGCTGCAGCAGACCCAGAGTCTGGAAGCCAGCTCCGCCTCGGCCCATACCGCCGCCGAACAGCAGGTGCGCACGGCGCAGATCCGTCTCGCCGTGCTGCTGGGCAAGGGGCCCGACCGCGGTGCCCAGCTCCCGCGGCCGAAGCTGATCGCTCCCGCCGCGGTGAATCTGCCGGCCCAACTGCCCGCCGAACTGGCCGGTCGCCGCCCGGACCTGATCGCCGCCCGCTGGCGCGTGGAGGCCGCGAGCAAGGACATCACCGCCAGCAAGACCAACTTCTATCCCAATCTCAACCTGACGGTGGCCGCCGGCAGCAAGGCCATCCTCGGCGATGCCCTGTTCGGCGGGCCGGCCCGCTTCTTCAACGTCGGCCCGGCGCTGTCGCTGCCGATCTTCGACGGTGGCCGCCGCCGCTCCGATCTCGCCAGCCGGGACGCCGACTACGACCTGGCCGTGGCCCAGTACAACCAGACCCTGGTGCAGGCGCTGGGCGACATCGCCGACGCCATCACCCGCCAGCGCTCGCTGGACCAGCAGATCGTCGAGCAGCAACGGGCCCGCGACATCGCCAAGAGCTCCTTCGACATCGCCACCCAGCGCTATGGCGCCGGCATCGGCAACTACCTCGACGCCCTGACCGTCGAGCAGCAACTGCTGCAGGCGGAGCGCCAGCTGGCCAGCCTCCGGGCCGATCGCATCGACAGCGGCGTGCTGCTGATGCAGGCCCTGGGTGGCGGCTTCCAACCGTCCAATCTGCCGCCGGCACCCGCCGCCGCGGCCACACACTGATACCGAGAGCCCGACCATGGCCGATTCCGCCGCAACCCCCAATGACAATGCCCAGGAGCAGAAACCGCAGCGCTCCGGCAAACGCAAAGTCCTCCTGCTGCTCCTGCTGCTGGTGGTGATCCTGGCTGGCGTGGGCGTCTACTGCTACCACCTGTTCTATGGCCGCTTCCATGCCAGCACCGACGACGCCTACGTCAACGGCAACCTGGTGCAGATCACGCCCCAGGTCATCGGCACCGTGACCCGCATCGCCGTGGACGATGGCGACTTCGTTCGCCAGGGCCAGCCGCTGGTGGAATTCGATCCCAGCGACACCGCCGTGTCCCAGCAGAGCGCCGAGGCCAACCTGGCCAAGACCGTGCGCCAGGTGCGCGGCCTGTTCAGCAACGTCGACAGCTACAAGGCCCAGGTGGCCGCGCGGCGCGTCGAGGTCGAGCGCGCCCGTGCCGACTACGCCCGCCGCCAGCAACTGGCCAAGGGTGGCGCCATCTCCAAGGAAGAACTGGCCCATGCCCGGGACACCCTGGTGGCGGCGCAGAGCTCCATGACTTCCGCCCAGCAGCAACTGGACACCAACCAGGCGCTGGTAGACGACACCGAGATCGCCTCGCACCCGGACGTCAAGGCCGCCGCCGCCCAGCTGCGCCAGGCCTATCTGAACCATGCCCGCAGCACCCTGGTGGCGCCGGTCAGCGGCTATGTCGCCAAGCGCTCGGTGCAGGTCGGCAGCCGCGTGCAGCCCGGTGCGGCGCTGATGGCCGTGGTGCCCCTGGACCAGATCTGGATCGATGCCAACTTCAAGGAAACCCAGCTCGCCGAGATGCGTATCGGCCAGCCGGTGGAAATCCATTCCGACCTCTATGGCGACGACGTGCGCTATCGCGGCGTGGTGGAAAGCCTGGGCGTGGGCACCGGCAGCGCCTTCTCGCTGCTGCCGGCGCAGAACGCCACCGGCAACTGGATCAAGATCGTCCAGCGCCTGCCCGTGCGGATCCGCCTGGAAGGCGACAATCTGGACAAGCATCCGCTGCGCATCGGCCTGTCGACCGTGGTCGACGTCGACCTGCACGACCAGGACGGCGCCCGCCTGCCCACCACCACGCCGCAGCAGCCGCGCTACAGCACCGACGTCTACGACCATCAGCTGGCCGATGCCGATCAGCTGATCCAGCAGATCGTCCACAACAACGGTCCGGCGGCGCGCGCCGCGGGCGTCGCCAAGCGCTGACAGCCAAGGAGGCTCCCTGGCGAGCCTCCCCGTCCACCCCTTCTGGTAATCCGTCATGAGCGATAACGCCTTTCGCCCGGCGAGCCTGGTGCTCGCCACGGTGGGCCTGTCCCTGGCCACCTTCATGCAGGTGCTCGACACCACCATCGCCAACGTCGCCCTGACCACCATTTCCGGCAACCTCGGGGTGAGTTCGGAACAGGGCACCTGGGTCATCACCGCCTTTGCCGTGAGCAACGCCATCGCCCTGCCACTGACCGGCTGGATGGCGCGGCGCTTCGGCGAGGTCAAGCTGTTCATGGCCGCCGTGGTGCTCTTCGTCATCACCTCGTTCCTCTGCGGCATCGCCACCTCCATGCCGGAACTGGTGATCTTCCGCGCCATGCAGGGCTTCGTCGCCGGCCCGCTCTATCCCATGGCCCAGACCCTGCTGCTGGCGATCTTTCCGGCGGCCAAACGCGGCATGGCCCTGGCGCTATTGGCCATGGTGACTGTGGTGGCGCCCATCATCGGCCCCATCGCCGGCGGCTGGATCACCGACAACTACAGCTGGCCGTGGATCTTCTTCATCAACATCCCCATCGGCATCTTCGCCACCCTGGTGGTCTGGAGCCAGCTGGGCAAGAAGCCGGAAAAGCTGGTGCACCAGCCCATCGACTATGTCGGGCTGATCCTCCTGGTGCTGGGCGTAGGCGTGTTGCAGGTGGTGCTGGACAAGGGCAACGACCTGGACTGGTTCGAATCCAACCTGATCTGCCTGGGCGCGGCCTTTTCCGCCGTGGCCCTGACCGCCCTGGTGATCTGGGAGCTGACCGACAAGCATCCCATCGTCAACCTGCGGCTGTTCCGCTATCGCAACTTCAGCTTCGGCACCCTGGCGCTGGTACTGGGCTATTCGGGCTTCTTCGGCATCAACCTGCTGCTGCCCCAGTGGCTGCAGACCCAGCTCGGCTACACCCCGGTATGGGCGGGTCTGGCCGCGGCGCCCATCGGCATCCTGCCGGTGATCCTCTCACCGCTGGTGGGCAAGTTCGCGCACAAGACCGACCTGCGCCTGCTGGCCGGTGGCTCCTTCCTGGTGATAGGGGCGTCCTGCTTCATGCGCGCCACCTTCAACAACGAGGTGGACTATCGCCACATCGCCGAGGTGCAGACCTTCATGGGCCTGGGCGTGGCGCTGTTCTTCATGCCCACCACCAGCATCCTGCTGTCCAGCCTCAAGCCGTCGGAGCTGGCGGACGGCGGCGGTCTGGCGACCTTCCTGCGGGTGCTGGGGGGCAGCTTCGCCTCGTCCTTGACCACCTGGCTGTGGCAGCGCCGCGCCATCCATCACCATGCCCAGCTGACCGAGGACGTCACCGTCTACAGCCCGGCGACCCAGCATTACCTGGACGCCCTCGGCGGGCCGTCGCAGCAGGCCTATGCCCAGCTGGACAAGGTGGTGGAGAGCCAGGCCTACATGCTCTCCACGGTGGACTACTTCACCCTGCTCGGCTGGATCTTCATGGGCCTGTTCCTGATCATCTGGCTGGCCAAGCCGCCCTTCGCGGCCAAGCCGGGGGCCGGTGGCGGCGACCACTAGCCCGGCATTCAGGGAGTGCCGGGCTGGGTCTCCAGGTAGTCGGCGATGTCGCGCAGATCCTCGGCGTCGCCAATGCCCCAGAATCTCATCTTGGTGCCCGGCACCTTCCGCTCGGGATCGCGTAGAAAGGCCGCCAGGGCCTCGCGATCCCAGGCGAAACCGGCCTGGCGCATGGCGTCGGAATAGTTATAGCCGGCTAGGCTCCCGGTCTGGCGCCCGAAGAGGTCATTGAGCTGGGGGCCGAAACCGGACTGGGCGCCCGGTCCCACCGAATGGCAGTTGTGGCAGCGGCGCAGGAAGAGATTGCGGCCGTTGTCGGCATCCGCCCAGGCCGCCTCCCCGCCGAGCAGCGTCAGCAGGACCACCCCGGCCAGGGCTTTCATCGCTGGCACTTGCGGCAGTAGACGCTGGCACGCTGGCCAAGGCGGATCTCCTGCAGCCCCGTGCCGCAGACCTTGCAGAATTCGCCCTTGCGCCCGTAGACGAACAGCTCCTGCTTGAAATAGCCCGGCGCCCCGTCCCCGCCGATGAAGTCGCGCAGGGTGGTACCGCCGCTTTCGATGGAGCGCGCCAGGACCTTCTTGATCTCGACGGCCAGGCGCTCGTAGCGCGCCCGGGAAACGCTGCCAGCGGCCCGGCGGGGATCGATACCCGCGGCGAACAGTGCCTCGGCGGCGTAGATGTTGCCCACCCCCACCACCACGGCGTTGTCCATGATGAAGGGCTTGACCGCCATGCTGCGCCCGCGCGACAGCTCGAACAGCCGACCACCGTCGAAGGCCTCGGTCAGCGGTTCGGGCCCCAGCTTGCTCAGCAGCACATGGGCATGGGGATCCTGGGTCCAGAGCAGCGCACCGAAGCGCCGTGGATCGGTGTAGCGCAACGACAGCCCGGATTCCAGCTCGATGTCGACGTGCTCGTGCTTGGCCGGCGGCTGGTCGGCGGGCACCAGGCGCAGACTGCCGGACATGCCCAGGTGACCGATCAGGGTACCGCTCTCGGCGCGGATCAGCAGGTACTTGGCCCGTCGCTCGACGGCCTCGATGCGCTGCCCGGAGAGGCGCACGTCCAGATCCTCGGGTACCGGCCAGCGCAGCCGGCCATCGCGGACGATGACCCGGCGCACACGCTGACCGACGACATGGGGCTCGATGCCCCGGCGAGTGGTTTCGACTTCAGGTAATTCGGGCATGAGGATCCAGGAGACTTATTCCAGAGATTTGGCTTAAAAGGCGCCGAGCGAAGGTCAGGCAAGGCGAAAAACAGCGAGGAAGCGGAGTTTACAAAGGGTAAATGAGCATTCCGAGCTGGTTTTCAACGCCGCCTGGCCGAGCGCAGGCCCTTTTAACCAAATCTAGTAATTGATCCGACCGCTGCCCATCTCAAGGATGGTTTCCTTGAGCGACTCGAAGTCGTATTCGGACAGGCCGACGTGATCCAGCACCCGCGGCGCGATGGCCTGCCATTCGTGGTCCTCGTCCTGGCCACCCAGGGCGCGATAGCAGCGGCAGATGTGCTCGGCCATCTTCAGCAGCGCCAGCAGATTCTTGATCTGGATGTCGGTGGACGAATCCTCGTCGAAGACCGACTGGGCGTTGTGGTGATTGGCGATGGCCTGGCCGACGTGTTCCGGCAGGCGCCAGGAGCGGGAGATGAAATAGCCCACCACGGCGTGATTGGTGTTGAAGATGCGATTCTCCACGTCCACCACCCGCACCTGCTCGTTGACGCTGGCATAGGCCTCTTCCAGCACCGCCATGTAGTTGGGGAAGCGCTTGAGCATCAGCGGGATGCCGCAGTTGTGGAACAGACCCAGGGCATAGGCCTCGTCCGGGGTCGGGTAGCCGGTCTTCTTGGCCAGACTCAAGCAGGTCTCGGCCACGTCCTGAGCGGTGTCCCAGAAGCGGTTGAGGATGACGATGGTCTCGTCGGTGAGTTCGCCCTTGATCGACTGGGCGTTGATCAGGTTGATGACCGACTGGCTGCCCAGCAGGTTGACCGCCCGCTGGATCGAGGTGATGCGATTGCTGAGGCCGAAATACGGCGAATTCACCAGCTTGAGCAGGGCGCCCGAGAGTCCCGGGTCCTGGCCGATCAGGCGGGAGATGACCTTGAGATCGGGGTTGGGCATGAGCTGTTCGAGTTGCAGATCCACCATGATCTGCGGCTGCGGCGGAATGCTGATGCCTTGCAGGGCCTGACGGATCTGCTCCTCGGTCAGCTGAGGGGACGCTTGGGACATGGGGACTACTCTGCTAGGGATGTCACAAATTTACTCCGCGCCGCCCGACGATGCCATCGGGCGCGACGAAGGAACTTCGCGGGGGCAAAACGGGCCGGATTCAGGAGCGCTGGCAAAAGGCTAGCCCAACCGAATTCCAATCGAGGTATCCGCAACCATGGCTACATCCCTGAACGGCAAGAAAATCGCCATCCTGGTCACCGACGGCTTCGAGCAGGCCGAACTCACCGGTCCCAAGCAGGCCCTGGAGCAGGCGGGCGCCCAGACCCACATCATCTCCGCCGAGAACGGTCAGGTGCGCGGCTGGGACGGCACCGAGCCGGCCGACAGCTTTCCGGTGGACCTCACCTTCGCCGCAGCCAATGCCGGTGACTATGATGCCGTGCTGCTACCCGGCGGCGTGGTCAATGCCGACACCATCCGCATCGACGCGCAGGCCCAGCAGCTGACCAAGCAGATCGCCGACGCCGGCAAGCCGGTCGCCGTCATCTGCCACGGTGCCTGGCTGCTGATCTCCGCCGGCCTGATACAGGGCAAGACCCTCACCAGCTGGCCCTCGCTGACCGACGACCTCAAGAATGCCGGCGCCACCTGGCAGGACCAGGAGGTCATCGTCGACGGTCAGCTGGTGAGCAGCCGCAAACCGGACGACATCCCGGCCTTCAATCGCGAGTTCATCAAGCTGCTGGCCGGCTGATCCAGAAAGAATGGCACTTTGATCTCATAAGACGGAACTGTGGCAAAGTGCCAGAGTCTTATCGAGTGCCCCCAAAGCACTTTTAGCCCGCCCTGCCCGGCGGGCTTTCTTTTGCCCGGCGTTTGGCCGCGAGCCTGTTCAGAATCCTGCGAGCTAGAGCCAAACCAGGCGTAGATGGCCCCGCAAAAACACTTGAGGAAGCGGATCGGACCCGCGCTCGGGTTTACACGGGGCAAATAGGTTTTCCGACGGGGCTGGCCTTCCAGGGTGTTTGCGATGCCGCCTGGCCGACACGCAGCAGATTTTGAACAGGCTTCAGGCGTGGAAATCACCTTGCAGATCCACCAGATGGCGCTCGATGTCGGCCAGGCGCTGGCCCTGATCGCTCATGCCCAGCCAATCCAGCTTGAGGTGCGCCTCGAATGGCAGCAGGTAGGCCAGCTGGCAACCCAGGGCCTGGCGGTCGGCAACCTCGCCGCCCATGTCCAGGCTGGCCACCATCGGATGCTGGGCCAGGGCCGCCAGCAGCGCCATCAGGTCGGCGTCGCCATCGCGTAGCGGCTGGGGATCGGTTTCCGGGAGCCACTCCACCTCACCCACCACCAGGTGATCGGGCTGTTCTTCCTGACTCAGCAGGCGAAAGCGTCGACCGCCTTCGATGCGGATACCCAGCAGGCCGTTGCTCTGCTGCTGCCAGTCGCGGATCAGCGCCTCGCAACCGTAGGCACCCAGGCGATTCGGCGCGCCACCGGTCTCGTGGCCTTCGAGGATGGTCACCACGCCAAAGCTGCTGCCTTGCTTGAGGCAGCGACCGAGCATGTCCAGATAGCGGGCTTCGAACAGCTGCAGATCAAGGCGGCAGCCGGGGAACAGGGTGGTATTGAGCGGAAACAGGGGCAGCGTCATGAAACCTCCGGGGCTTGAGGGTCCTGCTGGATAGAGCATCGAGCGCCGCCGAAGGCTCCCGCGCGGCGACGCGCGGGAGCCTGGTCGGGTCAGAAGCGATAGACCTCGGCGCCGGTGCGGATGGGCACCACAGCCGGCAGCGTTGGCCGGGCCTGGGCCTCTTCGACAAGTTTCTTCGGCTCCTTGCGCGCCATCTCGGTCTCGCGGCGGCCGCGCTGGGCGACCTTGGTGAGATCGGTGGCCAGCCGCGCCGACAGTTGTTGCAGCAATTCGCCCTGGGCCCGCACCTGGGCCGCGCGATCACCCGCGTGCCGGGTCTGCAGGTAAATCACCTCGGTGTCCAGCAGCCGGCCCTGGCCGTCGCGCAACTGCCAGCTGGCATCGAGGGTGGCAGGCGCCTGGTCACCGGCATCGAGGCGGGTCACCACCAGCTCCACCCGGTACTGCGGATCGAAGCCCGCGGGCTGTTCACCGACGATCACCCGCCCACTGTTCAGCCGACCGGCGAGCTGCCGCTGCAGCAACTGGCGCACGTTGGCGTCGAGCGGTCCGGCCCAGTGGTCGCGGGTGGTCTTGAGACTGCCGTCGGGCTGGCGCTCCAGCAGCACGTCGCGCTGCAGGTAGTCGGCCAGCTGCAGGCTTTCGACCCATACCGCAAGGCCGCGCTCACTGCTCGCCGGCGCACGCGCATTGCCGCCGTCGAGCTGGTAGTAGTGACTGGGGCCGAGGCTGGCACAGCCACCCAGGCCGGCCAGCAGGCCAACCAGCGCCAGCCTGGCAAGACACATCCGTTTCATCGAGGCTCTCTCTCGACGGGCAGCGAGGCCCGGCGAGTCCTGGTCGAAAAAATCCGGGCTATGCTAGCGGCTGACCGCGGGCGGCTCAAGTTTCCACCTGCAGCGAGTCCACCCGCTGGAAGCCCCGAGGCAGCTTGTTGCCCCGCCGGCCGCGCTCGGCACGATAGTGCTCCAGGTCGCTGCCCTTGAGGGTATAGGGCCGTTTGCCGGCCTGCAGCGTGAGGGAAGCGCCGGCCGGCACCACGGCCAGGTCGACCACGTATTCCTCGCGCTTGGCGACCCGTTCGCCGGGAATGGAGATCAGCTTGTTGCCCTTGCCCTTGGCCAGTTGCGGCAGCTCGGTGATGGCGAACACCAGCAGCCGCCCTTCGTTGGTGACCACCGCGAGGGAGGTGTCCTCCAGGGAGGCCACCGGTTTCGGAGACAGTACCCTGGCACCATTGGGCAGGCTGATCAGCGCCTTGCCGGCCTTGTTCTTGGCCTGCAGGTCCTCGCCCTTGACCACGAAACCATAGCCGGCGTCCGAGGCCAGGACATAGAGGCCACTGTCATCCGGCAGCAGCAGACATTCGAAGCTGGCCCCCGGCGGCGGCGTCAGCCGGCCGGTCAGGGGCTCGCCCTGGCCACGCGCCGATGGCAGCGAATGGGCGGCGACGGAATAGCTGCGGCCGGTGGAGTCGATGAAGACGGCGAACTGGTTGGAACGCCCCAGGGCCGCCGCCTTGAAGCCGTCGCCGGCCTTGTAGGACAGCCCGGTCGGATCGACGTCGTGGCCCTTGGCCTGACGCACCCAGCCCTTCTCGGAAAGCACTACGGTCACTGGCTCGGTGGGCATGAGCTCGGTTTCGGACAGCGCCTTGGCCTCGGCCCGGGCGACGATGGGCGAGCGGCGAGCGTCGCCATAGGTCTCGGCATCCTTGATCAGTTCGTCACGGACCAGGTTGCGCAGCTTCTTGTCGCTGCCCAGCAGGGTCTGCAAGCGCTTCTGCTCCTTGAGCAGTTCGGCCTGTTCGCCGCGGATCTTCATCTCTTCCAGGCGCGCCAGCTGGCGCAGGCGGGTCTCGAGGATGTAGTCGGCCTGGTCCTCGGAGAGTTCGAAGCGGGCCATCAGCGCCTGCCTGGGATGCTCTTCGGTGCGGATGATGTGGATGACTTCATCCAGATTGAGGAAGGCGACCAGCAGGCCATCCAGCAGGTGCAGGCGACGCTCGACCTTGTCCAGGCGGAACTGCAGGCGACGGCGTACGGTGCCGATGCGATAGATCAGCCATTCCTGGAGGATCTGCCGGAGGTCCTTGACCTGGGGCTTGCCGTCCAGGCCGATGACGTTGAGGTTGACCCGATAGCTGGATTCGAGATCGGTAGTGGCGAACAGGTGCTGCATCAGCTCGTCGGCATCGATGCGGTTGGAGCGCGGCACGATGACGATGCGGGTCGGATTCTCGTGGTCCGACTCGTCGCGCAGGTCGGCCACCATGGGCAGCTTCTTGG
The DNA here is from genome assembly GCF_029959585.1 of Pseudomonas sp. PS02302. NCBI lineage: Bacteria > Pseudomonadati > Pseudomonadota > Gammaproteobacteria > Pseudomonadales > Pseudomonadaceae > Pseudomonas > Pseudomonas sp. PS02302. Next base: position 20,136 of record NZ_JASCON010000047.1, on the reverse strand, counting down.
CCTGCATCTGGGCGGCGATCTGCTCCAGCACCTTGGAACCTGAGACCTGGTGTGGCAGCGCGGTAATGACCACGTCGCCGTCTTCGCGGCGATAGACGGCACGCATGCGCACCGAGCCGCGACCGGTCTCGTAGATTTTGCGCAGGTCGGCGCGGGGCGTGATGATCTCGGCTTCGGTGGGGAAGTCCGGGCCCGGCACGTGTTCGAGCAGTTCGGGAATCCCGGCGATGGGATCGTCCAGCAGGCGTATGCAGGCGGCCGCCACCTCGCGCAGGTTGTGCGGCGGGATGTCGGTGGCCATGCCCACGGCGATGCCGGTGGTGCCATTGAGCAGCAGGTTGGGCAGCCGCGCCGGCAGCACCGCCGGCTCGTTCAGGGTACCGTCGAAGTTGGGCACCCAGTCCACGGTGCCCTGCCCCAGTTCGTTGAGCAGCACCTCGGAATAGCGCGACAGGCGTGCCTCGGTGTAGCGCATGGCCGCGAAGGACTTGGGATCGTCCGGCGCGCCCCAGTTGCCCTGGCCATCCACCAGTGGATAGCGATAGGAGAACGGCTGCGCCATGAGCACCATGGCTTCGTAGCAGGCCGAGTCGCCATGGGGGTGGTACTTACCGAGCACGTCACCCACGGTGCGGGCGGATTTCTTGTGCTTGGCGTCGGCATCCAGGCCCAGTTCGCTCATGGCGTAGATGATGCGGCGCTGGACCGGCTTGAGGCCGTCGCCGATGTGCGGCAGGGCGCGATCCATGATGACGTACATGGAGTAGTCCAGATACGCCTTCTCGGTGAAGTCGGCCATCGATCGGCGTTCGACGCCATCCAGGCTCAGGTCGAGGGGTGCACTCATGGGGGTCCTTTGGTGTTACGTCTTTGATCGGGGGGCCCGGTCCATCGCGGTCATGGACCGCTCCTACGGGAGCTGTAGGAGCGGCCCATGTCCGCGATAGGCACGGCCAGAACGGGTATTCAGAGCAGCACTTCCGCGCGATCGCCCTTGGATTCCAGCCAGCTCTTGCGGTCGCCGGATCTTTTCTTGGCCAGCAGCATGTCCATCATCTCGAGGGTGGCGGGCACGTCGTCGAGGGTCAGCTGCACCAGGCGCCGGGTATTGGGGTCCATCGTGGTCTCGCGCAGTTGCAGCGGATTCATCTCGCCCAGGCCCTTGAAGCGGGTCACCTGGGGCTTGCCGCGCTTCTTCTCCGCCGCCAGGCGATCGAGGATGCCATCCCGCTCGGCGGGATCGAGTGCGTAATGGACTTCCTTGCCGAGGTCGATGCGGTACAGCGGCGGCATGGCCACATAGACGTGGCCGGCATCCACCAGCGGCCGGAAGTGCTGCACGAACAGCGCGCACAGCAAGGTGGCGATGTGCAGGCCGTCGGAATCGGCGTCGGCGAGGATGCAGATCTTGCCGTATCTCAGGCCGCTCAGGTCGGCGCTGCCCGGGTCGATACCGATGGCCACGGCGATGTCGTGCACCTCCTGGCTGCCCAGCACCTCGCTGCCGTCCACTTCCCAGGTGTTCAGGATCTTGCCGCGCAGCGGCATGATGGCCTGGAATTCCTTGCTGCGCGCCTGCTTGGCGCTGCCACCGGCGGAGTCACCCTCCACCAGGAACAGCTCGGAACGCATCGGATCCTGACCGGCGCAATCGGCCAGCTTGCCGGGCAGCGCCGGGCCCTGGGTGATCTTCTTGCGCTCGACCTTCTTGCCCGCCTTGAGGCGGCGACCGGCGTTGTTGATGGCCAGTTCGGCGATCTGCTGGCCCAGCTCGGGATGGGCGTTGAGCCAGAGGCTGAAGGCGTCCTTGACCACCCCGGCGACGAAGGCCGCGGCCTCGCGGGAGGACAGGCGCTCCTTGGTCTGGCCGGAGAATTGCGGCTCCTGCATCCTCATCGAGAGGACGAAGGCGATGCGCTCCCAGACGTCTTCCGGGGCCAGCTTGAGGCCACGCGGCAGGAGGTTGCGGAATTCGCAGAATTCGCGAATGGCGTCCAGCAGGCCCTGGCGCAGGCCGTTCACATGGGTGCCGCCCTGGGCGGTGGGAATCAGGTTGACGTAGCTTTCCTGCACCGACTCGCCGCCTTCGGGCAGCCAGAACAGCGCCCAGTCCACCGCCTCCCGGGCCGAGGCCAGGCTGCCGTGGAAGGGTGCCTCGGGCAGCCGCAGGGCGTCGCCCACGGTGTCGATCAGATAGGATCTAAGGCCGTCTTCATAATGCCATTCGCTGCGCTCGCCGCTGGCTTCGTCGAGGAAGCTCACCGCCAGGCCCGGGCAGAGCACCGCCTTGGCCTTGAGCACATGCTTGAGGCGGCTGACGGAAAACTTGGGCGCATCGAAGTACTTGGGGTCCGGCCAGAAATGCACGCTGGTGCCGGTATTGCGCTTGCCAACGCTGCCGACCACGGCCAGTTCGCTGGCCTTGAAGCCGTCGGCGAAGGCCATGCCGTATTCGTTGCCCTCGCGCTTGACGCGCACCTCGACCCGGGTCGACAGGGCGTTCACCACCGAGATGCCCACGCCATGCAGACCGCCGGAGAACTGGTAGTTCTTGTTGGAGAACTTGCCGCCGGCGTGCAGTTTGGTGAGGATCAGCTCGACACCGGAAACGCCCTCTTCCGGATGGATGTCCACCGGCATGCCGCGACCGTCGTCGATGACTTCGAGGGAATTGTCGGCGTGCAGGATCACCTGCACCTGGCGCGCATGACCGGCCAGGGCCTCGTCCACGCTGTTGTCGATGACTTCCTGGGCCAGGTGGTTGGGCCGCGAGGTGTCGGTGTACATGCCAGGGCGCTTGCGCACCGGATCGAGTCCGGAGAGGACTTCGATGGCGTCGGCGTTATAGGCGTTCTGCGTGGCCATGGGGTCTCTATTCGAAGGTGTTGAAATCCAGCTCGCGCCAGAGCGCCGGGTCGAAGCCGGCCAGCTCTAGCAGCAGCGGCAGCTGGCGATGGAAGCCCTGGAAGCCGTGGTCGCCGCCCTGCTCGATGCGCAGGGTGCAGCCGCCGTAGTAGCGTTCGGCGTCGCGGTAGTCGAGGGTCTCGTCGCCGGTCTGCAGCCAGACGTGGAAGCGCTCGGGATCCGCCGGCGCCGCGACTTCCAGCGCACGCATGGCCTCGACATGGGCCTCGGTGAGCATCCAGCTCTCGCCGGTATGGTGATTGCGCTGGGGCCCCAGGTAATGCTCCATGAAGCGCCAGGGCCGGACCGCCGGGTTGATCAGCACGGCCTTGAGCCCATGGCGCTCGGCCAGGACGGTGGCATAGTAGCCGCCCAGGGAGCTGCCGACCAGCAAGGGGGCGTCCAGCTCGGCCAGTTCGCGCTCCAGTAAAGCGAAGGCAGCGTCGGCATCATTGGGCAGCGCCGGCGCGCGCAAGCGGTCCGCCAGGCCGAGGCGGGTCATGCAGGCGGTGAGCTGCCGCGCCTTCAGGGACGCGGGTGAGCTGTTAAAACCATGGATATAGAGGATCGACGGCATCGGGCCGCTCCTACTGGATAAAAAAACAGGTAAAGAGTAACCCGTTTCGACCCTCGCGACCAAGACAGCCGACCGGCGTCAGCCCGGGCAGCCCTAGTAGCCCGCGGCGCTGTGATCCACGGTGAAGGCATGCTGTTGCAGGCGCGAGACACCGGTCTCCAGCGTGCCGTCGGGCAACAGGCGCAACCAGCGATAGCCCGGGGCCTGGTCACCGGCCTTGAAGTCCTGGCTGCCCGGCTCGAATTGCAGGCCGGTGGAGGGCGAGGCCAGCAGGCGCACGCCGTTGCGCAGCTGATCGAACTCCTGGTGGATGTGTCCCCAGAGCACCACCTTGACCTGGGGATGGCGATCCAGCACGGCGAACAGCTCGTCCGCCCGGTGCAGGCCCAGGGGCTCCATCCAGCCACAACCCACGGGTACCGGGTGATGATGCAGGCAGATCAGTGCCGGACGCTCGGGCGCGGCGCTCAGGGCCTCGTCCAGGGCTGTCAGTTGCGTCGGCTCCAGCTCGCCGAAGACGCAGCCGCGCACGGTGCTGTCGAGCAGGATCAAGCGCCAGGCGCCCAGGTCGGTGACGGTTTCCAGGAAATCGCGATTGCCACAGGCCTTGGCCATGGGCACGTTCTCGTCGTGATTGCCAGCCAGCCAGCGCATGGGGGCATCGAGCGGTTCGGTCAGCTCGCAGAAGCGTTGATAGGAAGCCACCGAGCCGTCCTGGGAGAGGTCGCCGCTGGCCAGCAGCAGATCGATGCGTGGCTGCTCCCGTACCACCTGGGCCACCACCTGTTGCAGGCTGGCTGCCGTATCGATACCCAACAACCGACCATTGGCGCGCGCAAACAGATGGCTATCGGTCAATTGGACGACGAGGGGAGCGTTGACACTATCCGGCAAACTCACCAAAGCCTCCTGGGGCATAAGGGGACAACGAGCGCAGGCAGGGTGCAGAAAAGTTCCCGGGAACTTGCGTGCATGCTTCACATTTTCGCAGCTTGCACCGTGCGAGGGAAGCTACGGCTGTCAGCGTTGCGCTCCAATGCTCATCGCTGCAGGATAGGTTCAGCTTCGTGGCCACAGGCCAGGCAGTGACTCAGCCACTCACCGAGAAACAGGTTCAGCTGACTCTTTTCGTCAGGCTGATACATGGCCCGATTGGGGTAGGGATAGCGTCCGAGCAGGTGGCGGGAGGCCCCGGCCGACACCACTTCCGCCATCCGCGCATCGTGGTAGACGCGCACTTCCAGTTCAGGCACCGGCAGCCAGGGCAGCCCCAGTTCCTGACGCACCCGCAAGACCGTCGTGTAGGGACAGGCCTCGGTGACTTCCAGGGCGAGCACGCCCAGTGGGCGCTCGCCTTGCGACAACATGACGCGGCGCGACACCACGGCTTCGCGCATCTTGGGCAGAAGCCGCATCAGCCGCACGTAGTTGGCCTCGCACGTGGCCTGCAGGCCCGGCAGGTCAACTCGATAGCGATCTCGCAGTTTCAGCCCCATAACCCCCGTACCTCGGCGCGATTGAGCGCCAACCATTGCAGGGCGATGATAGCCGCTGCGTTATTGATTCGACCGTCGCGAACCCCGGCCAGTGCCTCGTCCAGCGACCAGACATGGACGCGAATGTCCTCGCCCTCCTCTTCCAGGCCGTGGACGCCACCGGCATCCGCGGTGCTGCAGCGACCCAGGTAGAGATAGACCTGTTCGTCGCTGCCGCCGGGCGAGGGGAAGTAGGTGGAGATGGGCCAGAGCGATTGCAAGGTCAGCCCGGCTTCTTCCTCGGCTTCCCGATGAGCGACCGCCTCGACGGCCTCGCCCTGCTTGTCCACCAAGCCTGCCACCGGCTCAAGCAGCCAGGGATGAGCGGTCTTTTCCATGACGCCGACGCGAAACTGCTCGATCAGCACCACCTCGTCCCGCGCGGCGTCGTAGGGCAGCACGCAGACCGCATCGGGACGCACGAAGACCTCGCGTTCCAGTTCCGGCCCCAGGGCACCGGAGAACTGGCGGTGGCGCAGCCGGAAGCGGGCCATGCGGTAGAAGCCCTGGAAGCAGATCTCGCGGCTCAGGATTTCAACGGCGGGCGCCTGGGATTCGTTGGCTTCGGTCATGGGCGCTCCAGCGCTGAATGAAGGTGATCAGCTCATCCTAGCGTGCCCCCCGCGCTCGTGCAGCCCCTGGCGCGCCAAGTCGCGAAAAGGACAACAAGCCGGGAAACCTCCGTCCGCCCCTGGCAAACTTATCGAGCCAGACGGGTTCGAAAGCCGTCATTCTCTGTTTCCATGACAAGGAATCCCATGCGTATCCGCCCACTCCTCCTGCTCGCCGGCCTGTTGCTCGGTGGTTGCCAAAGCGTCTTCGGCCCCAACCTCGACAAACCCCTCACGCCTCGCCATCAGGCCTGGGAGCACCGCCCGGCCGGTTGCCAGGGCGAAGACTGCCCGCTGATCAACATCGACTACGTGGAATTCGGCGACCCGGCGCTGGACGCCCTGGTGCAGCGGCACCTGCTGGGCCTGGCCCGCGCCGAGCCGGGTGCGCCCATCCCGGCTTCGCTGGAGAGCTACGAGCGGGACTTCCTCGCCAAGGCGCAGCCACGCTGGAGCAGCTATCTGCAGGCCAAGGTGCGTGAACAGCATGACGGCCTGGTGATCATCGAGTTCTCCAGCTACCTGGCCAATGGCGGTGCCCATGGCCTGGCCGGCCGCGACTTCGTCACCTGGGATCGCCATCTCGACCGGCAGATCACCCTGGGCGACATGCTGGTGCCGGGGCAGGAAGCCGAGTTCTGGCGGCTGGCGCAGCTGTCGCGCGGGGCCTGGATGGTCAGCAACAACGTCGGCGATGCCGACTTCCGCCAGCAGTGGCCCTTCCTCAAGACCAACAACGTGGCCCTGGACTTCGGCGCCCTGACGCTCAAGTACGACATCGGCAGCATCGCCCCCTACGCCATGGGCCATCCGGAGCTGAAAATCCCTTATCCCAAGCTCAATGGCATCCTCAAGGGCGAGTATTTCCCGGGGCGGGGCAAGGCGCGGCAGCCGTAGGACCTGGTCAACCGAAATCATCTGCTGCAAACGGGGTTGATCGCGGCCATGGGCCGCTCCTACAGCGGACTCAATCTTCTGTAGGAGCGGCCGCATCGCCGGACCCATGGCCGCGATACCTCCACCCCAACCCTCCCCCGCACGCGGGAGAGGGGGCAGTTAGGCGTAGGTTGGGTTGAGCGCAGCGAAGCCCAACAGGCCGGCCCCTAAACCCGCTTCAATCCCAACAGCGCCTGCGCGGTGCCGGCCACCACGATGGCTGGCAGGGTCGCGCCCCAGGCGGGGAGCAGGGTCGGCAGCAGGTGGTAGACGGCCACGCCCAGGGCCCAGGCGATCAGGGATTCCAGGCGCAACGCCCGTACCCGCTGCGGAGCCTTGCGGCGGCGCAGCAGGAAGTGATCCACCAGCACCACGCCGAACAGCGGGGCGAACACCGAGCCGATCAGCAGCAGGAAGTGCTCGTACTGGGCCAGGGGCACCAGCAGCGCCAGCAGGGTGCAGAGGATGCCGATGGCCAGGGTCAGCTGCCAGATCTTCACCTGGGCCAGGAAACCCGTCGCCACCGCCGCCGAGTGATAGGCGGCAAAGGCGTTTTCCGATTCGTCCAGCAGGATCAGCAGCAGCGGCAGGCCCAGGCCGGCCACGGCCAGGGCGCGCAGCAGGGCGTCGGCTTCACCGCCGCTGGCGAAAGCCAGGGTGTAGGCGAAGCCCAGGCCCATCAGCCAGAGGTTGCCACAGAAATAGCCCAGCAGGACGCCGCGCCCGGCGCTGCGGCCGGTGCGGGCGAAGCGGGTGTAGTCGGCGATCACCGGCAGCCAGGACAGCGGCATGGCCACCACCAGATCGAAGCCCAGCGCCTGGGTCAGGGAGCCATCGCCCGGACGCTGCCAGAGCGCGCTCAGGTCGGCGCGCAGGAAGAGGTCCAGGGTCAGCCAGGTGCAGGCCCCCAGCAGCAGCCAGATGCCCCAGCGACTGAGAAAGCGGCGCACGAAGGTCAGCGGGCCGGCCACCGCCAGGGCCGTGGCCAGGGCGCCGAACACCAGGGTCCAGAGCACCGGCGAGGCCCAGCTCTGCAGGCCCCAGCTGCCCAGCAGCACGCTGGCCGCCTCGCGCATCACCACCAGTTCGAAGGCGCCCCAGCCGATCAGCTGGGTGATGTTGAGCACCGCCGGCAACAGCGCGCCGCGCTGGCCGAGGCTCTGGCCCAGGGCGCTCATGCCGGCCAGGCCGGTGTCGCTGCCCACCAGGCCGGCAGCCGCCAGCAGCAGCACCCCGACCCCGGTGCCGAGCACCAGCACCAGCAGGCCATCGGCCAGGCCGAGGCCGGGTGCCAGCAGCGCGCCGGCCTGGGCAACCATGAGGCCGATGCCCAGGGAGAACCAGAGGGTGAAGAGATCGCGCCCGCCAAGGACGCGGCGGTCCGCCGGAACGGGGACGGTGGGGGTATAGAGGCCGGGGGCCTGGGCCATGATGGGTCTCGTGAGCAAGGGGTTGAGGGCGCCCGACGTCCTTGGGTGACGCCGGGCATTGTCGGGCTTCGCTGCGCTCGGCGCCAACCTACGGTCGTCAGACCTGCTTGTAGATCACGCCGCCTTCGTCCTTGAAGCGCGCCGCCTGTTCCTGGAAGCCGGCCTCGATGGCCTTCTGCTCGTCGGTCAGGCCGTTTTCCTTGGCGTAGTCACGGACCTCCTGGGTGATCTTCATCGAGCAGAACTTGGGCCCGCACATGGAGCAGAAGTGCGCCACCTTGGCCGAGTCCTTGGGCAGGGTCTCGTCGTGGAAGGCGCGCGCCGTGTCCGGGTCCAGGCCCAGGTTGAACTGATCTTCCCAGCGGAATTCGAAGCGCGCCTTGGACAGGGCGTTGTCGCGGATCTGGGCGCCAGGGTGCCCCTTGGCCAGGTCGGCGGCATGGGCGGCGATCTTGTAGGTGATGATGCCGGTCTTGACGTCGTCCTTGTTGGGCAGGCCGAGGTGCTCCTTGGGCGTCACGTAGCAGAGCATGGCGCAGCCGAACCAGCCGATCATGGCGGCGCCGATGCCGCTGGTGATGTGGTCGTAGCCGGGGGCGATGTCGGTGGTCAGCGGGCCGAGGGTGTAGAACGGCGCCTCGTCGCAGCACTCCAGCTGCTTGTCCATGTTTTCCTTGATCAGCTGCATGGGCACGTGGCCCGGACCTTCGATCATGGTCTGGACGTCATGCTTCCAGGCGATCTTGGTCAGTTCGCCGAGGGTTTCCAGCTCGCCGAACTGGGCGGCGTCGTTGGCGTCGGCGATGGAGCCCGGGCGCAGGCCGTCCCCCAGGGAGAAGCTCACGTCGTAGGCCTGCATGATCTCGCAGATGTCTTCGAAGTGGGTATAGAGGAAGTTTTCCTTGTGATGCGCCAGGCACCACTTGGCCATGATGGAGCCGCCGCGGGAGACGATGCCGGTGACGCGCTTGGCGGTCAGGGGCACGTAGTGCAGGCGCACCCCGGCATGGATGGTGAAGTAGTCCACGCCCTGCTCCGCCTGCTCGATGAGGGTGTCGCGGAACAGCTCCCAGGTCAGCTCCTCGGCGACGCCATCGACCTTTTCCAGGGCCTGGTAGATGGGCACGGTGCCGATGGGGACCGGCGAGTTGCGGATGATCCACTCGCGGGTCTCGTGGATGTGCTTGCCGGTGGACAGGTCCATCACGGTGTCGGCGCCCCAGCGGATGCCCCAGGTCAGCTTCTCCACCTCTTCCTCGATGGAGGAGCCCAGGGCGCTGTTGCCGATGTTGCCGTTGATCTTCACCAGGAAGTTGCGGCCGATGATCATCGGCTCCAGCTCCAGGTGGTTGATGTTGGCCGGGATGATGGCGCGGCCGCGGGCCACCTCGTCGCGGACGAATTCGGGGGTGATTTCCTGGGGAATGCTGGCGCCGAAACTCTGGCCACGGTGCTGATTGCCGAGCAGGCCGGCGGCGCGGGCTTCCTGCAGCTTCATGTTCTCGCGGATGGCGATGTATTTCATCTCCGGGGTGACGATGCCCTGGCGGGCATAGTGCATCTGGGAGACGTTGCGCCCGGCCTTGGCCCGGCGCGGCTGGCGCGCCAGGTCGAATCTCAGGGCGGCCAGGCTCGGATCGGCGAGCCGCGCCTGGCCAAACTCGGAAGACAGCCCGGCCAGCAGTTCGGTGTCGCCGCGCGCTTCGATCCAGCGCGAACGCACGTCTGGCAGGCCCTTGCGCAGGTCGATGTGCACCGCCGGATCGGTATAGGGACCGGAGGTGTCGTAGACGCACACCGGGGCGTTCTTTTCACCGCCGAACGCGGTGGGAGTATCGGCGAGGGAAATTTCCCGCACCGGCACGCGAATGTCGGGACGCGAGCCCGTCAGATAGACCTTGCGCGAATTGGGCAGCGGCTGGGTGGACTGGCGGTCGACGCGGGTGAAGTCGGTGACGTTGTTCTGCTTGTTCATCGAGGCTCTCCTGGTGGGCGCGTTGCCGAGGGAAGAACCTGGACGAAGGGTGGGCACGCAAGGAGACGCAAGCCCGGACGGATGGCGACCACGGATGGAGACGGCGGACGCCCTCTTGTTCCCTACGCAGGTTGACGCACCGCCATGCGGCGCGCCTAGCCTGATCAGGTTCAACGGGATCCGGGACTACCCGATCTCAGCGCCTCGTAGCGCACCCCGACAAGAACGTGGCCAGTGTAAACCCAGAGCAGCAGAAACTTCGACCGCTATTTCCTCTCCTATGGCGGATTCGGACGAAGCCACTACACTGGCGCGGTCCCTCAAGGAAGGCTCCAAGAATGCGAAGATTCCTGCTGCTCGCGGCGCTCTGCAGCACGGCCGGGCTGGCCCAGGCCCAGGTCGCCGGCAATGGCTTGCTCGACGTCTACCGCGAAGCGCTGGACAACAATGCCGACCTCGCCGCCGAACGCGCCGGGCTTGGCGCCCAGCGCGAGGCGGTGCCCCAAGCGCGCGCCGGCCTGCTACCGCAGATCGGGCTCGGTGCCCAGTTCAACGACACCCATACCAGCCTGCAGCTCAAGGACAATCCGGCGCTGGGCGTCCAGGGTGGCCGCTACAGCAGCGATCGCAGCAGCCAGCTGATCCAGGCGACCCTCAGCCAGCCACTGTTCCGCGCCGATCGCTGGTTCCAGCTCAAGGCAGCCCAGGCCGCCACCGAGCAGGCCGAGCTGCAGTTTTCCGCCGCCCAGCAGCAACTCATCCTGCAGACCGCCGAGGGCTATTTCAGCGCCCTGCGCGCCCAGGACGCCCTGGCCACCGCTCGCGCCGAGGAAAAGGCGTTGTACCGCCAGCTGGACCAGTCCCGCGAGCGCTACAAGGTCGGCCTCACCGACGACACCGACGTGCTCCAGGCCCAGGCCAGCTTCGACAATGCCCAGGCCAACCGCTCCCAGAGTGAGCAGCAGGTAGCCGACGCCTTCCAGGCCCTGACCCGGCTGACCGATCGCGACTACGGCAGCATCGCCGGCATCCGCCACGACCTGCCAATCCTGCCGCCACAACCCAACGATGCCCGCCAGTGGGTGGACACCGCCATGCGCCAGAATCTGCAGCTGCTGGCTGCCGGCCAGGGCGTCAATGCGGCCCAGGAAACCCTGCGCCAGCGCCGCGCCGGGCACCTGCCGACGGTGGATGCGGTGGCGCGCTACAGCCACAGCGACAACGATGCGGTGAATCTGCCCAACGCCGAGCAGCTGTCCCTGTTCGGCAGCCCGGTCAACAGCCGCAGCATCGGTATCCAGGTGGAGCTACCGCTGTACAGCGGCGGCGCCACCAGCTCCCAGGCGCGCCAGGCCTACCAGCAGCTGGACCGCAGTGAGCAGCAGCAGGAAAGCCTGCGTCGCCAGGTGGTGCAGAACACCCGCAATGCCCATCGGGCGATCAACACCGACATCGAGCAGGTGCGCGCCCGGCGGCTGTCCATCGCCTCCAGCCAGCGCGCCCTGAGAGCCACCGAGATCGCCTACCAGGTGGGCAGCCGCACCATCGTCGACGTGCTCGACGCCCAGCGGCTGCTGTACAACGCCGTGCGCCAGTACAACGACGCCCGCTACAACTACATCCTGGACACTCTGAGACTCAAGCAGGCGGCCGGCACCCTGGCGCCCAACGACCTGCTGGCGCTGTCGGGCTATCTCGACCCCCACTACGACCCGGATCGCGACTTCCTGCCGCCGGACCTGGCCAAGACCCGCGCCGACGTCCTGCCGGCGCGTTCCGCTCAGGGCGTGAGCAATTTATCCAGTCCGGAGAGCAGCCGCTCCAGCGCGCCCTGATTGGCGGCCAATACCGCCAGGCCCGCCTGCCGGCGCCGCGCGGCTTCCGCCGGTTCGGCCCAGAGCCGGGCCACGGCGGCAGCGATGGCCGAGGCTTCCACCACGGTTTCCAGGGCGCCGGCGTCGCGCAACTGGGCGACGATGTCGAGGAAGTTGAATACGTGCGGTCCGCTGAGCACCGGCACGCCGAGAGCGGCCGGCTCGAGCGGATTGTGCCCGCCGCGCTCGATCAGGCTGCCGCCGACGAAGGCGACGTCGGCCAGGGCGTAGAGAAACAGCAGCTCGCCCATGGTGTCGCCCAGCAGGACCTGGGTCTGCGGTTGTACCGCCTCCCCCGTCGAGCGCTGGATCACGCTGAAGCCTTCACCCCGCACCTCGCCCAGCACCTCGGGAAAACGCTCGGGATGACGCGGCACCAGGATCAGCAAGGCATCGGGGCGGGTGGCCAGCAGTTGGCGCTGGGCCTGAAGCAGGATCTCGTCTTCGCCGGCGTGGGTGCTGGCGGCGATCCATACCGGGCGACGGCCCCAGCCCTGGCGCAGCGCAGCCGCGCGCGCCGGCAGCTCGGGGTCGATGCGCAGGTCGAACTTGATGGAGCCAGTCACCGTGACCCGCTCGGCACGGGCACCGAGGGCCAGGAAGCGCTCGGCTTCCACCGGTGTCTGCACCGCCAGCCAGGCCAGCTCCGCCAGCATCGGCGCGGTCACCCCGCCCAGCTTGCCGTAGCCCCGGGCGGAGCGCTCGGACAGCCGGCCATTGGCCAGGGCGATGGGAATGTCGCGGCGCGCCGCCTGGTGGATGAGGTTGGGCCAGAGTTCGGTTTCCATCACCACCCCCAGGCTGGGCCGCAGCCGGTCGAGAAAGCGTCCGGCCAGCCCCGGCAGGTCGTAGGGCAGATAGCAGTGGTGGACGTCGCTGCCGAACAGGGCGCGAATGCGCTCCGAGCCGGTGGGCGTCATGCAGGTCACGGTGATCGGCAGCTGCGGATGGCGCTGGCGCAGCGCACGGATCACCGGCGCGGCGGCAATGCTCTCCCCCACCGACACCGCATGCACCCAGATGCCGCCGGGCGGCACCTCTGGCAAGCCCAGCGCCAGGCGCTCGCCGATGCGTTGCCGATAGGCGGGAGCCTTGCGCCCGCGCCAGAGCAGGCGCAGCAGGATGAAGGGCAAGGCCAGGGTGAAGATCAGGCTATAGAGGGTACGGTTCATGGCGGCAGAGCTTAATGAAGCCCGGCCGCCAGTGCGAGCCTGTTCACTCTAGTGCGAATGCCGCGGCACCCCGCCTTCGCGGGCGATCACCTTGAGATGCAGGGTGGCCGGTTCCAGGCAGCCGCCGGTGGAAAGCTGGCCCACCAGTTGCCGATAGAGCTCCTGCCAGGGGGTCTGGGCCGGCGGCAGATTGGGCGTCCATTCCGCGCGGCGGCGCTCCAGTTCGGCATCATCCAGCAGCACATCGACGCTGCGGGCATTGAGGTCCACGCGCAACCGGTCGTTGGTCTTGAGCAGGGCCAGGCCACCGCCCACCGCCGCTTCCGGCGACATGTTGAGGATCGACGGACTGGCCGAGGTACCGCTCTGACGACCGTCGCCCAGGCACGGCAGGGAGTCGATGCCCTTCTTGATCAGCGCCGCCGGCGGGGCCATGTTGACCACCTCGGCGCTGCCCGGATAACCCACCGGCCCGGCGCCGCGGATCACCAGGATGCAGCGCTCGTCGATGTCCAGGGCCGGGTCGTCGATGCGCGCGTGGTAGTCCTCCGGACCCTCGAAGACGATGGCTCGCGCCTCGAAGCTGTTTTCCTTGCCGGGTTCGGCCAGGTAGGTCTGGCGAAACGCCTCGCCCACCACCGACATCTTCATGATGGCGCTGTCGAAGAAATTGCCGCTGAGCACGATGAAGCCGGCGCGGTGCTTGAGCGGCGCTTCGTAGGGCTGGATCACCGCGGGATCCGAGCTGGCCGCACCTTCGGCGATGGCACCGATGGTGCGCCCGGATACCGTCAGGCAGTCGCCGTGCAGGCGCCCCGCCTTGAGCAGTTCGTGGAGCACCGCCGGTACCCCGCCGGCGCGGTGGAAGCCCTCGCCCAGGTACTTGCCGGCCGGCATGCAGTTGGCCAGCAGCGGGATGTCCTCGCCCAGGCGCTGCCAGTCGTCCAGCGACAGCTCGATGCCCATGTGCCGGGCAATGGCGATCAGGTGCGGCGGGCAGTTGCTGGAAGCGCCCAGGGCCGAGGCCACTATGATGGCGTTCTCGAAGGCCTCGCGGGTCATGATCTGCGAGGGGCGGACGTCGTCCAGCACCAGTTGGCAGATGCGCTTGCCGGTGGCATAGGCCATCTGGCCGCGCTCGCGATAGGGCGCGGGGATGCTGGCACAGCCGGGCAGCGACATGCCCAGGGTCTCGGCCAGGGCATTCATCGACAGGGCCGTGCCCATGGTGTTGCAGTGGCCCACCGAGGGCGAGGCGGCGGTGGTCAGGGCCATGAAGCCCTCGTAATCGATCTCGCCGGTCGCCAGCAGGTTGCGCGCGTGCCAGAGCACGGTGCCCGAACCGATCAGCTCGCCCTTGAAATGCCCGTCGAGCATGGGCCCGCCGGACAGCACGATGGCCGGCAGGTCGGTGGTGGCCGCGGCCATCAGGCAGGCCGGGGTGGTCTTGTCGCAGCCGGTGGTGAGCACCACGCCATCCAGCGGGAAGCCGTGCAGGATCTCCACTAGGCCGAGGTAGGCCAGGTTGCGATCCAGGGCCGCGGTGGGGCGGCGACTCTGCTCGGCGATGGGGTGCACCGGGAATTCCATGGGGATGCCGCCCGCGTCGCGGATACCGGCCTTGACCCGCTGGGCCAGTTCCAGGTGATGACGATTGCAGGGCGTGAGATCGCTACCGGTCTGGGCGATGCCGATGATGGGGCGACCGGACTGGAGTTCGTCGCGGGTCAGGCCGTAGTTCATGTAGCGCTCGACATAGAGCGCGGTCATGTCGGCGTGGGCAGGATCATCGAACCATTGCTGGCTGCGCAGCGGGCGTTTGGCGGAAGTCATGATGGTCTCTAGTTGTTATTAGGAAAGAGCGGTTAGCGGCCCAGCAGGCCGCGGGCGGCCAGGTTGTGCATCAGGGCACCGAGGCCGAAGCGCCAGGCCGGGGCCTGGTCGCTGGTGGTCACTCTATTGTGCAGGGTTCCCAGCAGCGGGCTGGCGATGCTCACCACGTCACCCACCTTGTGGGTGAAGCCGCCGCCGGGAGCGTCCCGGTCCTGGGTCGGGGCGAACAGGGTGCCGAGAAACAGCACGAAGCCGTCGGGATACTGGTGGTTGGCATTGAGGGTCTGGGCGGCGAGATCGGTGGGATCCCGACTGATCTGCGCCATGGAGCTGCTGCCCTTGAGGTGAAAGCCGTCTTCGCCCAGCACTTCCAGGGTCACCACGCACTGGCGGATCTGGTCGAGATCGAAGGTCTCGTCGAACAGGCGGATGAAGGGCCCCAGGGCGCAGGAGGCGTTGTTGTCCTTGGCCTTGCTCAGCAACAGGGCGCTGCGGCCCTCGATGTCGCGCAGGTTGACGTCATTGCCCAGGGTGGCGCCATGCAGGCGGCCGCGGCTGTCCGCCACCAGCACCACCTCGGGCTCGGGATTGTTCCACTGGGACACGGGATGGATGCCGATGGCGCTGCCACTGCCGACCGCGGCCAGCACCGGCGCCTTGGTGAAGATCTCGGCGTCCGGCCCGATACCCACCTCCAGGTATTGCGACCACATGCCCTTCTCGATCAGCAGCGCCTTGAGCGCCTGGGCGCGCGGACTGCCCGGCTCCAGGCCCTGCAGGTCCGCGCCGATCACCGCCTGCACCTGCTCGCGGATGGCCACGGCGCGCCCGGCATCGCCGCCGGCCTGCTCTTCGATCACCCGTTCCAGCATGCTGGCGGCAAAGGTCACCCCGGCGGCCTTGATCACCTGCAGGTCGGCCGGCGGCAGCAGGTGCAGGCGGCCCGGATCGGCCTGTTCGCCGCTGTTGGCCAGCAGTTCCTCCACGCTGCCGAGGTAGCGCCCGGGGGTATCGCGCAGGGCCTGCAGCGGCGTCTCTGCCTCGAACAGGGCGCTCAGCGTGGCGAAGCGTGCCGAGACATCGAAGACGCCGTCTTCGCGCAGCACCACGGGTGAGGGACCGGCCAGCGGACCGGGCACCCAGGCACGACCGACCAGGGTGCCGGCCAGGCCATCGGTGGGAAGGGTGTTGGCAGGCGAGAGACGAAGGGACATGGGCAGGACTCCAGGGCTGATGGGTCCACGCTAGGCAGCCGGACTGATAAACTCAAATGGGCTTATTTCATCATTCGATAACCTGCACTTATCGCCTGGGAGGCATACGTGTCCGAGCCGTCGTTCAGCCAGATCAGCCACTGGCTCAAGTTTCGCCACCTGCTGCTGATCGACACCCTGGGGCGCACCCGCAATATGCACCTGGCGGCGCAGCAGATGAACCTCAGCCAGCCGGCCATCAGCAAGATGCTCAAGGAGCTCGAGCACCTGCTGGGCTTCGCCCTGTTCGAGCGCCAGCCGCGCAGCATGCCGCCCACGGCGCTGGGCGAGCACGTGCTGCGCTATGCCCGGGTGGCGCTCAACGATGCCCGCGACTTCGCCGAGCAGATCGACAGCCTGAGACGCGGCGGCCACGGCCAGCTCAAGGTCGGTGGCATCTTCGCCGCCACGGCGGTGGCGCTGCCGCAGGCCATCGTCGCGATCAAGCAGCGCTGGCCGCTGCTGGCCATCGAGGTGGTGGAGCAGACCAGCGATCACCTGATGGAGATGCTCGACGACAAGCTGCTGCACCTGGCGGTGGCGCGCTTCACCGACGAAGCCCAGGCCCAGCGCTTCGACTTCCAGCCCCTGGCGCCGGAGCCCTTCCGCTTCGTGGTCAACGCCGATCACCCGCTGGTGGGCAGCGGGCCCGTGGGCCTCGACCAGGTGCTGGCCTGGCCCTGGATCCTCTATCCCAAGGGCACGCCCATCCGCGGGCGCATGGAGCGGGCCTTCGCCGCCGCCGGCCTGCCGGTGCCGAGCAACACCATCGATACCATCTCCATGCAGACCTTTCTCCAGGTGCTGCGCGCCGGCCCCATGATCGGCATGCTGCCGGAGGCCATGGTCGAGCCCTATCTCGCCAGCGGCGCGCTCAGTGCCCTGGAGCTGCCGCTGCACCTGCCGGCGCAGGACTACGGCATCCTCACCCGCAAGGGCGAACCCCTCGGCGAAGCGGCCCGGGAATTCGCCGCCATCCTGCTGAGCCATGCCGGTCGCGAGGAGTCCGCAGCCTAGACAGCTCGATAACGCGCCGTTATCGAATGATCCGCAAATGCCATTGGGAAAGAATCGTTCCCGCTCCTAGAGTGGCCTGGCGATTCAGACGGCCACCCCGCATCCCCGGCCGCCTTCGACCTCTTCAATAACAACAACGGGCCCCAAGGCCCCGAAGGTCATTCCCATGTTCGAGACCACCGCTCCCCAGGGCGCCGCTGGCGACGCCTTCGAAGAACGCACCTATCGCAAGGTGGTGCTGCGCATCCTGCCGATCCTGCTGCTCTGCTACATCGCCGCCTACCTGGACCGGGTCAACGTCGGCTTCGCCAAGTTGGACATGCTCGACGACCTGGGCTTCAGCAACACCGTCTATGCCCTTGGCGCCAGCATGTTCTTCTGGGGCTACTTTCTCTTCGAGGTCCCCAGCAACCTGCTGCTGCATCGCTACGGCGCGCGCTTCTGGATCGCCCGCATCATGCTGACCTGGGCGATCATCTCCATGGCGGTGGCCTTCACCCAGCCGCTGGCGCAATTCTTCGGCCTGCAGTCGAGCACCCTCTTCTACGTGCTGCGCTTCCTGCTGGGCGTTTGCGAAGCGGGCTTCTTTCCCGGGGTGATCCTCTATCTCAACTACTGGTTTCCGACCCGCCGGCAGAGTCGGGTGATGTCGGGCTTCCTCATCGCCCTGCCCTTCAGCCTGAGCTTTGGCGGCGTGCTTTCCGGCTGGCTGATGAGCAGCCTGCACAACTGGCACGGCCTGGCCGGCTGGCAGTGGATGCTGCTGGTGGAAGGGGTGCCCTCGATCATCATGGCGGTGGTGGTGTTCTGCTGCCTGAGCGACAACATCGACCAGGCGCCCTGGCTGGACGCCCGGGAAAAGGCCCTGCTCAAGCGCAATCTGGAGCAGCAGAACGCCGGCAAGGCGTCGCGCCTCAGCGAGGTGTTCTTCAATCCGCGGGTCTGGCTGCTGGTGTTCATCCTGCTGACCTTCAACACCGGCTTCTATGGCCTGGCCTTCTGGATGCCCTCGATCATCAAGAACGCCGGGGTCAGCGGCAGCCTGCAGATCGGCCTGCTCACCGCCATCCCCTACAGCGTCGCCCTGGTGGTCATGCTGCTCAACGCCCGCCACTCGGCACGCACCGGCGAGCAGCGGATGCATGCGGCGGTGCCGGCCTTCGTCGGCGCCCTGGGCCTGGTGCTGAGCGCCTGGTTCATCCACAACATCGTGCTGTCGATCTTCTTCCTCACCGTGGCCGCCTCGGGCCTGCTGGCGCTGATGCCGATCTTCTGGTCGCTGCCCGGCACCCTGCTTTCCGGCGTCGCCGCAGCGGCGGGTATCGGCATGATCAACGCCATCGGCAACCTCTCCGGCTTCACCGGCTCGATGATCACCGCGACCATGGAAACCCTCACCGGCGACATCAACAACGGCACCTATGTGCTCGGCGCCTGCCTGTTCGTCAGCGGCCTGCTGATCCTGGCGATCCCGGCCTCGATGCTGCAGCGCACGCCGACCGCCGTGCCGCTGGACCTCAAGCCCGCCTAGCCCGCCTCGGGCACGGCCGAGCGCCCGGCACCCGCGGCGCTCGGCCGGCCGATCCACAGCGCCATCAGCGCCGCCAGCAGACCGGTCAGGCCGGCCAGCACCAGGGCCTCCTGGTAGGAGCCGAAGTGCTCGCGCAGGGCACCGGCGAGAAAGGCCGCGCAGGCGGCGCCGAGCATGTGCCCGCAGAACACCCAGCCGAACACCACCGGCGCGCTCCTTTCACCAAAGCTCTGGTTGGTCAGCTTGACCGTGGGCGGCACGGTGGCGATCCAGTCCAGTCCGTAGAAGATGCCGAACAGCAGCAGTTGCTCGGGGGCGAAGCCGGAGAACGGCAGGTAGATCAGCGAGAGGCCGCGCAGGCTGTAGTAGACGAACAGCAGCCGGCGCGGATCGTATCTGTCGGTCAGCCAGCCGGAGGCGGTGGTGCCCACCAGGTCGAAGATGCCCATCAGCGCGAGGATGCCGGCGGCCTGCACCTGGGACAGCCCGTGGTCGTGGCCCATGGCGATGAAGTGGGTGCCGATTAGGCCATTGGTGGTGAAGCCGCAGACGAAGAAGGTCAGGAACAGCAGCCAGAAGTCGCGCCGCCGACTGGCCATGGCCAGGGTGCCGAGGGTCACGCGAAACAGATTGCCCGGTGCGGAGGCCACTGGCGCCTGGTAGTCCGCCGGGGCGCCATGGGGCCGCAGGCCGACGTCCGCCGGCCGTTCGGGCAGCAGCCAGGCCACCAGCGGGATCAGGGCGGCGCTGGCCACGGCCACGTTCAGCACCACGGTCTGCCAGCCTTCCTGACTGGCGAGATGGGCCAGCAGCGGCAGGAACACCAGGTTGCCGGTGGCGGTGCTGGCCGCCAGCAGGCCCATCATCAGGCCCCGGCGGGCGACGAACCAGCGATTGACGATGGCGGCCCCCAGCACCATGGCCACGCAACCGGTACCCAGGCCGCTGAGCACGCCCCAGGTGGCCACCAGGTGCCAGGGTTCGCGCATCAGGGTGCTCAGGGCGGTGGCCAGGCTGATCAGGGTCAGGCCGCCGAGCAGGGTCCGGCGGATGCCCAGGGTCTGCATCAGGGCGGCGGCGAAGGGCCCGACCAGGCCATAGAGAAAGATGCCGATGGCGGCGGAAAGCGAGACCGTCTCGCGACTCCAGCCAAAGGTCTCCTGCAAAGGCAAGAGCAGCACGCCTGGGGTGGACCTCACCCCGGCCGAGACCAGCAGGGCGAGAAAGATCAGTGCCAGGACGACGAAGACATAGCGCTGGCCGAGGGCGGGAGGTGGGGTCATGGCGATCGTCACGGGCGGGGAAGGGATGAGTCGAGTATTGCAGTCCTGGCGACCTGGCGCTGGTCAAGCTGCCCCACGGATCTGGCCAGAATGGGACTTTCGTTGGCATGGGTGGTGGGCGAGTGCTGAAGGTCCGTCTTGTTGGGCTTCGCTGCGCTCAACCCAACCTACGCAGAGCACCGTCGGTTGGCGCTGAGCGCAGCGA